>JBKOYW010000106.1:0-3810 GCA_046744275.1 Actinomycetota bacterium | reverse complement strand
AGCGCGTGCCTGCGGCCCGTCGCGTAGTCAGAGCGCGGCGCGCACGTCGGCGTGAACCGCGTCCTCGTCCTGAGCCCCGTCCACACGCCGCAGCAGCCCGCGCGACTCGTAGTACTCCACCAGCGGCTCGGTCTCGCGGTGATAGACGCGCAGGCGCTCGCGGACCGTCTCCGGCCGGTCGTCCTCGCGGCCCTGCTGGCGCCCGCTGATCCGCTCGACCACGACGTCGTCGGGGACGTCGATCAGGATCGCGGCGTTCAGCTTGCGCCCGTGCTCGTCGAGCGCGCCGGCCAGCGCGTCCGCCTGAGCCACGGTCCGAGGGAAGCCGTCGAGCAGGATCGGCCGGCCGTCGAGGTCGGAGATCGCGTCGCGCACCATCGCGACGATGAGATCGTCCGGAACGAGATCGCCGCGGTCCATGTACTCGGAGGCGCGACGGCCGAGGTCCGTGCCCGCCTCGCGCGCCTCGCGCAGGAGGTCCCCGGTGGCGAGCGGCGCGAAGCCGAGCTCGTCACGGAGCCGCGCCGCCTGCGTCCCCTTCCCGCTGCCGGGCGGTCCGAGCAGCGCGATCGTCGATTCCATGGCCGGATCAATACCCGAAAAGCTCGCAAGAGCCGAGCCGTAGCCTTCGGCTCGTGCCGACGCTCTTCGAACACGCGGAGCTCTATGTGTAGGGCGCTCAACGAGGCGGGCATGCCGTCCGACGCGGAGTTCCGCGAAGCGGTCCGCGAGCACGTCGAGTTCGGCTCTCGTGTCGCGATGCAGAACTCGCACGCAGCCACCGAGGCGGACCTGCATCCGCGGCGCGAGGTCCCACGCTGGACGTGGGCCGGCGACGACCCGGGTTCCTAGCGGTCGTGGCAGGACTGCGCATGACCTTCATCGAGACGATTCACGAAGCCGGCGCGCCGGCGGAAGTGGTGGAGATGTACGCGGTGGACCGCGCGGAGTCCGGCTACCTGCCGAACTACACGCAGGTGTTCTCGCTGCGGCCGGACGTCTATGCCTCCTGGAAGCAGCTGAGCGCGGCGGTCAAGGCCGGCATGGACCTGCGCCGCTACGAGCTGGCGACCGTGGCGGCGGCCCGGAGGCTGCGGTCGAGCTACTGCATGCTCGCGCACGGCTCCGTGCTGCTCGAGCACTTCATGGAGCCGGACGCCCTGCGGGCGATCGCGACCGATCACCGCAGCGCCGGGCTGGACGACGTCGACGTCGCCGTGATGGACCTCGCCGAGAAGGTGGCCGACGATGCGAGCTCGGTGACCCAGGCGGACGTCGATCGCCTGCGCGACCTCGGGCTGTCCGACAAGGACGTCCTCGACGTCGTGCTCGCGGCTTCCCTGCGCTGCTTCTTCAGCAAGGCGATCGACGGCGTGGGCGCGCAGCCCGACTCGCGGTACGCGGCGCTCGACGACGGCCTGCGCGAGGCGCTCGTGGTCGGCCGCCCGATCGCCGACGGCTGAGCGGTTAGGGTTCCCACATGAGCATCCAGCCGGCTGTCCCCGAACCCGCCGGCCCGCCCGCGCCGCAGTACCCGGCCGGCTTCGAGATCGCGTACCCGGGCGAGCTCAACCGGTGGCTGCCGCTGATCAAGTGGCTGCTGGTCCTCCCGCACGCGTTCGCGCTGTTCTTCGTCGGCATCGGCGCGTTCTTCGTGGCCGTCTACGCGTTCTTCGCCGTACTGTTCACCGGCCGCTGGCCGCGCGGCGCGTTCGACTACCTGGTCGGCACGCTGCGGTGGGTCTACCGGGTCGCCGCCTACTTCCACTTCATGGTCGACGCCTATCCGCCGTTCTCGCTCGCCGACGACCCCGACTATCCCGTCCGGGTGACCATCGAGTACCCGGAGCACATCGACAACTGGCGGCCGCTCGTGCAGTGGCTGCTGGCGATCCCGTACCTGTTCGTCGCCGGGCTCCTCTACTGGCTCACCGGCATCCTGTCGTTCGTCGCCTTCTTCACGATCCTGTTCACGAAGCAGATCCCGCGGGAAATGTTCGACCTGATGGTGCCCGGCTTCCGCTGGAACGTCCGCGGCAACGCGTACGCCTACTTCACGACGGAGCGCTACCCGCCGTTCGTCTGGGGCTAGCTCACGGCGAGAGCCGCTCCGAGGTCCAGCCCCCGTCGCCGGCACGCAGGAAGTGCTCGCGGTCGTGCAGGCGGTCCGGGCGGCCCTGCCAGAACTCGACGGCGTCGGGCACGAGCCGGTAGCCGCCCCAGAAGTCCGGGCGCGGGACCTCGCGCGGGAAGCGCGCCTCGACCTCGCGAACGCGCTCGTCGAGCTCCTCGCGCGAGCGCAGGACCGTTCCCTGCGCGGACGCCCAGGCGCCGACCTGGGCGCCGCGCGGGCGCGTCGCGAAGTACGCGTCGGACTCGGCGTGGCTCAGCCGTTCGACCGCGCCCTCGAGCCGCACGGCCCGGTAGAGCGGCTGCCAGTACAGCGTCGCCGCCGCTCGCGGGTTGGCGTCGAGCTCGCGGGCCTTGCGCGAGCCGTAGTTCGTGAAGAAGCAAACGCCGTCCTCGTCGATCCCCTTCATGAGCACGATTCGGACCGACGGCCGGCCGTCCGGCGTGGCGGTGGCGAGCGCCATCCGCTCGGCCTCGATCAGGCCGGAGGCCGCGGCCTCCTCGAACCAGTCTCGAACTCGGTCGAGGGGGTTCAACTAGAGCGCCATCGCGACGTACTTGATCTCCAGGTACTCGTTGATCCCCTCCGGACCGCCCTCGCGGCCGAAGCCGGACGCCTTGACGCCGCCGAACGGCGCGGCGGCGTTGGACACCATGCCCTGGTTGAGGCCGACCATGCCGGTCTCGAGCTTCTCGATCACGCGGAAAGCGCGCTTGATGTCGCGCGTGTAGAGGTAGGCGACGAGCCCGTACTCGGTGTCGTTGGCCGCCGCGATCGCCGCCTCCTCGTCGTCGAAGCCGACCACCGGCGCGACCGGCCCGAAGATCTCCTCCTTGAGCAGCCGCGCGTCGCCGGTCACGCCACCGAGCACGGTCGGCTCGAAGAAGTAGCCGGCGCCCTCGCGCTCGCGCCCGCCGACCAGCACCTCGGCACCCTTCGACGTCGCGTCCTGCACGAGCTCGGCCACCTTTCCGCGCTGCGTCGCGTCGATCAGCGGGCCGACCTTGACGTCCTCCTCGACCCCGCGCCCGACCTTCATCGAGCCGAGCTTCTCGGCCAGCTTCGTCGTGAACTCGTCCGCGACCCGGCCGGCGACGTGGAAGCGGTTGGCCGCCGTGCACGCCTCGCCGATGTTGCGCATCTTGGCGATCACGGCGCCCTCGACGGCCGCATCGACGTCGGCGTCCGGGAACACGATGAACGGCGCGTTGCCGCCCAGCTCCATCGAGGTCCGCAGCAGACCCTGCGCCGACTGCTCGACCAGCGTGCGGCCGACCTCGGTCGAGCCCGTGAAGGTGAGCTTGCGCAGCCGCGGGTCGGAGATGATCGGCTTGGAGACCTCCGAGCTCGAGCTCGAGGTGATCACGTTCAGCACGCCGGCGGGCAGCCCGCTCTCCTCGAGGATCGCCGCCAGCGCGAGCATCGACAGCGGCGTCTGCTGCGCCGGCTTGATCACCATCGTGCAGCCGGCGGCGATCGCCGGGCCGATCTTGCGGGTGCCCATCGCCGCCGGGAAGTTCCACGGCGTGATCGCGTAGCACGGGCCGACCGGCTGCTTCATCGTGATCAGGCGGCCGACGCCGTTGGGCGCCGTCGCGTAGCGCCCCTCGATCCGCACCGCCTCCTCGGAGAACCACCGCAGGAACTCGGCGGCGTACGTGATCTCGGCCTGCGACTCG
>JBKOYW010000143.1:0-3987 GCA_046744275.1 Actinomycetota bacterium | reverse complement strand
CGCTCACGCCGTGCAGAGTACGACCCGCGGCGGGTCCGCGGCCGCACGCCTCGCCCGGCCGCGGCCGGTCACAGGAGCGCGGCGAACGTCTGGCGCCCGGTGGCGCAGCGACTCGGGCCCCTGCCGCTCTTCGGGCGGAAGACCGAGGTGACGGACAGGGTCCCGTTCACGCCGCTCGGCGTGAAGCGCCCGTCGACCTTGACGCGATAGCGCTCCGCCCCGTCGGACCAGCGGTAGGTGAACGTCTCGCGCAGCTTGAACGTGCCGTCGGCCGCGACCCTGCCACCGGGCGTGATGTTCTCCCACTCGAAGCGGCCGCCCGGGCACCGCTGGCGGTGCTCGAACGAGGCCGTCCGCACGCGCCGCCCGCGCGGGTCGACGCGCAGGACGAAGGCCAGCGGCCGGCGGGCCGACTGGCTGGTGAGGCCGTGGTAGGACCCGTTGGCGACCGGCGCGCCGCCGGTCGGCTCGGCGGCGGCGGCACGGACCTGCCACGTCCGCGCTCCCGGGTTGCAGCGCTGGACCGTGCGCCCGCTGCGCAGCAGCTTCGCGTTCACCAGCACGGTGCCGGTGCCCGCAGAGCCCGAGATCTGGCCGGACATCCGGATCCGCGTGCGCTGCCGGAAGCGGCTGTTGAGGTCGCGCACGCGGCCGCGAACCCGGAAGTCGAGGGAGAACGTCCCGTCCGGCGCGAGCTGCACCGCACGCTCGCCCATCGCGGGGAAGCACGGCGTGCTGACCTTCACCGAGACGCGGGCGCTGCCGTCGTCCGCGGTCCTGATGCCCACGAGCGTGAGCTGGCGCGTCACGTGTCGCGTCGTCTCCGGCGCCGTCCCGCCCGCGTAGTCGGCCGCCTGCGCGGTCGTCGGCCATCCCAGCACGAGCATCCCCACCACGAGCGTGGCGCTGGCGTAGCCGTGCGGCCGGCGAGTCACGGTCAGGTCTCGCTGCGGCCGCGCGAGATCGCGATCTCGCCGGTGCGCGCCATCTCCACCAGGCCGAACGGGCGCACCATGCGCTCGAACGCCTCGATCTTCTCCCACGTGCCGGTGACCTCGATGATCAGCGAGCGGCGCGTGACGTCGATGATCTTGCCGCGGAAGATCTCCACCACCTGCATGACCTCGCCGCGCGCCGGGCCGTCGGCCGTGACCTTGAACAGCGCGAGCTCGCGCGCGACCGTCTCGGCCGGCTCGAGGTCGCGGATCTTGATCACGTTGACGAGCTTGTGGAGCTGCTTCGTGACCTGATCGATCGGGTGCATCGCGCCGTCGAGCGTGAGCGTGATGCGGGAGAACGACTCGTCGTCGGTCGGCCCCACGGCGAGCGTGTCGATGTTGAAGCCGCGGCGGGCGAACAGCCCGGCGATGCGGGTCAGCACGCCCGGCTTGTTCTCGACCAGGATCGAGAGGATGTGCTTGCGGCCCGTGCGGACCGCGGTCGTCGCCTCGAGCTCCTCGAGGGTCAGCGGCTCCTTCGTCCCGGGCTCGCCCATCAGCCGACCATCTCCCGCGCGGCGGCGCCCGCCGGGATCATCGGGTACGTGTTCTCCTCGCGCGTGACGCGGACGTCGACGACCACCGGGCCGGGCGTCTCGATCGCCGACCGCAGGTCCGCGACCAGCGTGGTCTTGTCGGTCAGCCGCACGCCGGTGGCGCCGTACGCCTCGGCCAGCTTTACCCAGTCCGGCCAGCTGCCCATGTCGACGTTCGAGTAGCGCCGGTCCCAGAACAGCTCCTGCCACTGGCGGACCATGCCCAGGTAGCCGTTGTTCATGATCACGACCTTGACCGGGATGTCGTGCTCCTTGCAGGTCGCGAGCTCCTGCGTGTTCATCTGGAACGAGCCGTCGCCGGTCAGCAGCACGCTCGGGACCTCGGGATTGCCGACCGCCGCGCCCATCGCCGCCGGCAGCCCGAAGCCCATGGTTCCCAGCCCGCCGGAGTTGATCCAGCGGCGCGGCTTGGAGAAGTGGAAGTACTGCGCGGCCCACATCTGGTGCTGGCCGACGTCGGAGGACAGGATGCAGTCGCCGCCGCTCGCCTCGTAGAGCGCCTCGACCAGGAACTGCGGCTTGATCTCGCTGTCCGCGGAGTCCTCGTAGCGGAGCGGGTACTGCGCCTGCCAGCCCTCGATCCGCTCCCACCAGGCGGCCAGCCGGCTGGGATCGGGGCCCAGCGCGCGGTACTCGTTGGTGAGCCGGGTGAGGACGTTCTTGGCGTCGCCGACGATCGGGATGTGCGCGGGGACGTTCTTGGAGATCTCCGCCGGGTCGATGTCGATGTGCACGAACTTCGCGCGCGGCGCGAACTCGGACAGCTTGCCGGTGACGCGGTCGTCGAAGCGCGCGCCGACGGCCAGGATCAGGTCCGCCTCGTCCATCGCGTAGTTGGCGGTCCGCGTGCCGTGCATGCCGAGCATCCCGAGCCACTGCTCGTGCGGCGCCGGGAACGCGCCCAGGCCCATCAGCGTGCACGTGACCGGCAGGCGGTCGCTGGTCACGAACTCGCGCAGCTCCTCGGCGGAGTCGGAGTTGATCACGCCGCCGCCCGCGTAGACAACCGGCCGCCGGGCGTTCGCCAGCGCCTTGGCGGCGAGCCGGATCTGCTTCGAGTTGCCCTCGGTCGTTGGCTGGTAGCCGGGCAGGCGGACGTCGCCGACCGGCTGGTAGTCGATCTCGGCGCGCGTGAGGTCGACCGGCATGTCGATCAGCACCGGGCCCGGGCGGCCCGTGCGCGCGAGGTGGAACGCCTCGTGCACTGCGCGCGGGATCTCGGCCGGGTGCTGGATCATGAACGAGTGCTTGACGATCGGCATGGTGATGCCGAACGTGTCCGCCTCCTGGAAACCGTCGGTCCCGAGCAAGTCGGTCCGCACCTGGCCGGTGAAGGCCACGAGCGGGACGGAGTCCATCATCGCGTCGGTCAGCGGGGTGACGATGTTGGTCGCGCCCGGGCCCGAGGTGGCGAACACCACGCCGACCTTGCCCGAAGCCTTCGCGTAGCCCTCGGCAGCGTGGCCGCCGCCCGCCTCGTGGCGGACGAGCACGTGGCGAATGCCGGCGTCCACGAACGCGTCGTAGGTGGGCAGGTTGGCGCCGCCCGGATAGCCGAAGACGACATCCACCGACTCAGCCTTCAGGCACTCCATGACCGCATCGACCGCTCGCATCATGCTGCCGGAGTCTAACGTCGCGCCATGGCCGCGGACTCGGGCTCGATCGCCTGGTCCGGGAAGTCCAGGTCCTCACCGCAGCGCATGCAGACCTGGTCGTAGAGCTTGACGACCTTGCCGCAGCGCGGGCACTGTCGGCGCACCTCGTCCTGCTCGAAGCGATAGAGCACGGCGGCCAGCAGGCCGAGCACGGGGATCAGCCCGGAGATCAGGAACCACAGCACGAACGAGGAGCCCTTCATCCGCCCCACGACCCCTCCTGCGAGGCCGAAGAAGAGGCAGATGATCAGGTAGGCCATCTAGATGTGGCGGAGCGCCCAGAGGACGCCGAGCGCCACGACGACCAGCAGGCCGATCGTGACGACCGCCTGGATCAGCCCGATGACGACGCCGAACGCGAACTTGATCACGATCAGCGCGACGAACAGAAGGAACGCCCAAGCGAGGATCCGCGTGCCGAGGCCACTCCGTGCCGAGTTCTCCATGCTGCTCAGGGTACCGCTCCCGGCCACGCGTCACGGGAGGAGAGGTGACGCGCGGCCGGGGGCGCGGTCAACCGCTGCGCGCCGGGGGGAGTTTGCGTGCGGCAGCTGCGGCGGCCTCGCGACCCGCCAGTTGGAGCCTCGCGAGCCGGTACCGGCGAACGAGCTCGTCACCGCGCCCGCTGCTGGTGGACGGGACGAGGACGAGTCGACGGGCGGGCTGGGGAGCTGTCCGGTAGTTCATGACCGAAATGGTCGTCCTCAGCGGGCGGTTTCCACATGGCCCTGCGGATGGAATCCCGAACGTTCGTTTCGACACCCGGTCGAGGAT
>JBKOYW010000168.1:0-6129 GCA_046744275.1 Actinomycetota bacterium | reverse complement strand
GTCTGACCCAGCGCCAGCGTCGCGATCACTGTGACCTGGGCCAGCACCAGGCCCAGGTTGGCCGCGGCCAGGAACCGGCCGCTGACCAGCGAGAACACCAGGATCGCGAGCACCAGCACCGCGATCAGCAGGACGATCGCGGGGCCGAGCGTGGCGTTCGAGTGCAGGATGTCGTGGATGCGGACGCCGAGCCCGGCGGGGCGGGCCTCGGCGCTTCCGGCGCCGACGGCCGCCGGGCCCTCGGTCGCGGTGGCCGGCGTCAGCCGGCGCAGTCTGTTCCTAGGCATGTGCGTTCTCCTCCCTCAAGGAGCATCGCGGAGGCCCGGGTCGCCCCCTGGCGACCCGGGCCGTCCCGAATTTGTCCCTAGCCCCAGCAGTTGTCGAGGCCGAAGGCGGTGTCCTTGGACTCCACCCCGTCGACCGGCTCGTCGGTGATGAGCGTCACGCCCGTGTCGACGAAGTCCTTGCCAGGCGTCGGCTCCGGCTTCTTGTCGGTCTTCGAGAACTCCACGACCGCGTCCACGCCCATCTCGGCCATCTTCAGCGGGTACTGCTGCGAGGTGGCGCCGATGACGCCCTTCTTGACGTTCTCGACGCCGGGGCAGCCGCCGTCGACCGAGACGATCGTGACGTCCTTCTCCTTGCCGGCGGCCTTGATCGCCTCGTACGCGCCGGCCGCGGCCGGCTCGTTGATCGTGTAGACGAGGTTGATCTCCGGGTCCTTCTGGAGCAGGTTCTCCATCGCCGTGCGGCCGCCCTCCTCGGCGCCGTCGGTGACGTCGTGGCCGACGATCCGGGGGTCGCTCTCGTCGCCGATCTTGTTCTCGTCCCCGACGTCGATGCCGAAGCCGGTCATGAAGCCCTGGTCGCGCTGGACGTCGACCGTCACCTGCTCGGCGTTGAGGTCGAGCATCGCGATCTTGGCCTCCTTGCCTTCGGCCTCGAACTTGCCCTTCGCCCACTGGCCGATCAGTTCGCCGGCCTTGAAGTTGTCGGTGGCGAAGGTGGCGTCGGCCGCGTCGGCCGGATCGAGCTCGGTGTCGAGCGCGATCACCAGCAGGCCGGCCTGACGGGCCTTGTCGACCGACGGCACGATCGCGCTCGAGTTGTTCGGCGTGATCAGGATGCCCTTGGCGCCGGCGCCGATGAGGCTCTCGACCGCGGCGACCTGGCTCTCGTTGTCGCCGTCCTTCTTGCCGGCGAACGACTGCAGGTCGGCGCCGAGGTCGGACGCCTCGCTCTGGGCGCCCTCCTTCATCTTCACGAAGAACGGGTTCGTCTCGGTCTTGGTGATCAGGCCGATCTTGATGTCCTCACCGCCACCACCGCCGGCGGCGCTGCCGCCTCCATCGTCGTCATCACCACAGGCGACGACGCCGAGGCCGAGCGCCAGGGTGGCGCCGAGTGCTGCGAACCGCAGGTACTTGGACTGCACGGAATTCCTCCTCCTCCACGAGGTCAGTGGCTCGCCGCGGTCCCCTCAGACCCTGGCGAGATGTTCAGCGAACGTTTTCTCAGGCTAGTGCGCTCGGGCACGAATTGTCAAGCCTTTGGCCCGAATACCGTGAAAACCCGTAGGCGCCAGTCCGAGAAACTACATCCAGCGACCGTTCTCTCAGGGATCGCGGAGAATGACGGCTGGCGGGCCGCCGGATCCAGCTCAGGCGCCGAAGATCGCCGCGAGCGTGCTGCGCATCACCGCGGGATCGGCGTCGACCCCGGTCCAGTGGCGGACGCTGATCACGCCCTGCTGGACGAGCATGCCGAGGCCGTCGAGCACCGTGGCCCCGCGGGCCTCGGCATCGCGGACGAGGCGGGTGCGCGGGGCGGGCGTCGAGAACGAGCCCGTCAAGGCGCTCAGGAAGCTCACTCGAGCTCGTGCCGGTAGGGCGGCGAGGCGCCAGGCCTCGAGCACGTGCGCGCGGCGACCAGGCACGCGAAGCGCGTCGCCTCGACCACGGTGTCGATCTTGGCCAGCGCGTCCCGGCCGAGCCCGCGCTCGCTCCACCACGCGAGGAAGCCGCCGCCGAACGCATCCCCGGCGCCGATCGTGTCGACCACCTTGGCGCGCGGCGCCGGCACCGCCACCTCCGCCGTGCGGGTGATCACGACGGCCCCGTTCGGCCCTCTGGTGAGCAGCCCGACGACGGGACCGTGCTCGATCAGCGCGCGGACGCCCTCGACCGCAGGCAGGTCGGGCTCCAGGTACGCGAGGTCCTCCTCGCTGACCTTCAGCACGTGGCTGTGGGAGAGCACCCGCCGGACGCGAGCCTGGTAGGCATCGTGGTCGTCGATCACCCAGGGCCGGCAGTTCGGGTCGACGGTGATCAGCGCGCCCGCGGCCAGCCGCTCGACAACCGCCTCGAGCGTCGTCGCGATCGGCTCGAGCGCCAGACCGAGCGTGCCGACGTGCACGAACCGCACGTCGTCCGGCAGCACGGCGAGCGCCACCTCCGGCGTCAGGCCCGGAGCGGCGGTGCCGCGCTCGTAGAAGCGGTAGCGGGCCACGCCCTCGTGATCGACCTCGGCGACAGCGAGCGTCGTCGGCTCGTCGGTGCGCACGATGCAGCGCGGGTCGACACCGTCCTCGTCCAGCATGGCCTCGAGCCGTTCGCCGAAGCGATCGGAGGAGAGGCGCCCGAGATAGGCGACCGGCTGCTCGAGGCGCCCGATGGTGCGCGCGGTGTTGAACGGGCCGCCACCCGGATGACCGTGGAGCGTCTCGACGCCGCCCTGGATGACCAGGTCGAACAGGGCCTCGCCGCCCACGAGGATCACGGCAGCAGCTCCCCGCTTCCGCGCTCGATCAGGGTCGTGGGAACCACCACGCGCCTCGCGGCGGCGCGATCGCCGTCGAGCCGGGCGAAGAGCCGCTCCGCGGTCGCTCGGCCGAGTCGGTTGGCGTCCTGGGCGACCACGGTCAGCCCGGGTTCTATCGCGTCCGCGAGCGCGAGGTCGTCGAAGCCGACCAGCGCCACCTCGCGATGGCGGCCGAGGCCGCGCAGCCGATTGATGACGCCGATCGTGATCAGGTTCTGCGCGCTGAACAGCGCGGTTGGCGGGTCGTCGATCTCCAGCAGCTCGGCGGTGGCATCCGACGCCGTCGAGCTGTCGTGGAGACCCATCCGTACCAGCGCGGGGTCGAACGGCAGGCGGTTGGCCTCGACCGCCTCGCGGTAGCCACGCAGTCGCTCGCGGGCGGTGAAGATCTTCTCCTGGTCGCCGAGGAAGCCGATCCGTCGGTGGCCGGCCGCGAGAAGGTGCGAGGTGGCCGCGAAGGAGCCGCCGGCGTTGTCGCTGAGCACGCAGTCGGCGTCGATGAAGCCGGGCGGGCGATCGACGAAGACGAGCGCCACGCCGGCGTCGCTCTCCGGCTGCAGGTACGAGTGGTCGGCGCCCGACGGCACGACGATCAGCCCGTCGACCCGGCGCGCGAGGAACGCCTCGGCGAGCTCGCGCT
Source organism: Actinomycetota bacterium (assembly GCA_046744275.1). Taxonomy (GTDB): domain Bacteria; phylum Actinomycetota; class Thermoleophilia; order Solirubrobacterales; family Solirubrobacteraceae; genus DASSUW01. The sequence continues at coordinate 2,669 of JBKOYW010000168.1, read as the reverse complement.
CGCGGGCGCCGTCCTCGTCCGAGCTGCCGACCAGGGGCAGGACGCCCCGAGCCCGAGCGACCATCTCCACCCCGCGGAGCACCGAGGCGTGGAACGGGTTCGAGACGTCGTCGAACACGAGCCCGATGCTGGCCGAATGGCGGTCGGCGCGACGAAGGTTTGTGGCGGTCAGATCGCGCCGGTAGCCCAGCAGCGCGACGGCTTCGCGGACCTTCGCGACGAGGTCGGGGCGCACGCTGTCCTCGCCGTTGACCACGCGGGACACGGTGGCGAGGCTGACGCCGGCCAACGTCGCGACTTCCTTCATCGTCGGCCGCCGGCTGGCGCGAAACGTTTCATCAGACACGGCAGTCGTAGCGCCTCCAGAGCTGGCGGGCATTCGGCGAGGGTACACAACTCTCAGGAGAAAACGAAATCTCTTGACGTTGAGAGAAGCCGCCGCTACAGTCGCCGCGTTCTGGGAAACGTTTTCAACCCTGGGCGCCGTAGGCCACGAGCCTGTGAGAACCTGCGCGCTGTGACCGACCTGGAGGCGAGATGAGCGTCGATCCCCGCGCCGGCACGCTCCCGGAGGAGTCGGACCTCGTCGACGTCGACCGGCTGCTCGCGGCCTACCACGAGCGACCGGACCCGGCGAACCGCGTCGCGTTCGGCACCTCCGGGCACCGCGGGAGCTCGCTGGCCGGCACGTTCACCGAGTGGCACGTGGCGGCGATCAGCGAGGCGGTGTGCCGCTACCGCGAGGCGCAGGGGATCGACGGCCCGCTGTTCCTCGGCCGCGACACGCACGCGCTGTCGGCCCCGGCGGTGGAGACGATCGTCGAGGTGCTGACCGCGCACGGCGTCGACGTGTGCGTCGACGCCCACGACGGCGCCACCCCGACGCCGGTGATCTCGCACGCGATCCTCGAGTACAACCGCGGCGGCGGGCGCGGCACGGCCGACGGGATCGTGGTCACGCCCTCGCACAACCCGCCCGGTGACGGCGGCTTCAAGTACAACCCGCCGCACGGCGGCCCGGCCGACACCGACGTCACCGGCTGGGTCGAGCGGGAGGCCAACCAGCTGCTCGCCGCCGGTCTCGAGGGCGTCCTGCGCAGCCCGTACAGCCACGCGCGCCGGGCGGACACGCTGCACCGCCGCGACTACGTGCACGCCTACGTCGCCGACCTGGCGCAGGTGATCGACCTCGATGCGATCCGCGACTCCGGCCTGCGCCTCGGCGTCGACCCGCTCGGCGGCGCCAGCGCCGAGTACTGGAAGGCGATCGCCGAGATGCACCGGCTCGAGCTCGAGATCGTCAACGAGAAGCTCGATCCGACGTTCCGGTTCGTCCCGCTCGACTGGGACGGCAAGATCCGGATGGACTGCTCCTCGCCGTACGCGATGGCGCGCCTGACCGAGATGCGCGACCGCTTCGACGTAGCGTTCGCGAACGACCCGGACGCCGACCGCCACGGCATCGTCACGCCGGGCGCCGGTCTGCTCAACCCGAACCACCACCTCGCCGCCTGCGTGGCGTACCTGTTCGGTGGCAACCGCGAGTGGGGGCCACAGGTCGGCATCGGCAAGACGCTCGTCAGCTCGAGCATCATCGACCGGGTCGCGGACGATCTCGGCCGCCGGCTCGTGGAGGTCCCGGTCGGCTTCAAGTGGTTCGTCGAGGGCATGATCGAGGGCACGCTCGGCTTCGGTGGCGAGGAGAGCGCCGGCGCGTCGTTCCTGCGCCGCGACGGCGCGCCCTGGAGCACCGACAAGGACGGGCTGATCCCGTGCCTGCTCGCGGCCGAGATGACCGCACGCACCGGCCGCGACCCCGGCGAGACATACGCCGCCCTCGCCGACCGCTTCGGGCATGCGGCGTACCGGCGGGTCGACGTCGCCGCGTCGCCGGAGGACAAGGAGGCGTTGAAGCGGCTGTCGCCGGAGCAGGTCGAGAGCTCGGAGCTCGCCGGCGAGCCGATCCTCGACAAGCTGACCACCGCGCCCGGCAACGGGGCGCCGATCGGCGGCCTGAAGGTCGTCGCGGAGCACGGCTGGTTCGCCGCGCGACCCTCCGGCACGGAGGACGTGTACAAGGTGTACGCCGAGGCTCTCGACGGCGAGGAGCGCCTGGAGCGGATCCTCGGCGAGGCGAAGCAGATCGTCGACCGAGCGCTGGGGGCTGCATGAACGTCTTCGGGATCGTGCTGGCGGGCGGGGAGGGGAAGCGGCTCGCGCCCCTCACGGCCGACCGCGCCAAGCCCGCCGTGCCGTTCGGCGGCAACTACCGGCTGATCGACTTCGCGCTCTCAAACCTCGTCAACGCCGGCTTCCGGCGGATCGTCGTGCTCACGCAGTACAAGAGCCACTCGCTCGACCGCCACATCGCCCAGACCTGGAATCTCTCGCCGCTGCTCGGCAACTATGTGACGCCGGTCCCGGCGCAGATGCGGCGCGGGCCGTACTGGTTCTCCGGGTCGGCTGACGCGATCTATCAGAACCTCAACCTGCTCTACGACGAGCGGCCCGACTACGTGGCCGTGTTCGGCGCCGACCACATCTACCGCATGGACCCGGGGCAGATGCTCGACCAGCACATCGAGACCGGCGCGGCCGTGACGGTCGCGGCGCTGCGGGCGCCGCTGGCGCAGGCCGACCAGTTCGGCGTCGTCGAGGCGGGTGAGGAC
>JBKOYW010000266.1:0-6792 GCA_046744275.1 Actinomycetota bacterium | reverse complement strand
GCGCGGCTCGGCGACCACGAGCGCCTCCGCCCGCAGGCGAGCGAGCGCGGCCCGGACCGCGGCCTTCGAGAACCCGAACTCCTCGACCAGCTGCGCCTCGGAGACGGCTGCGCCCGGCTCCAGCTCGAGCCGCACGATCGCGTGCCGTAGCCGCTCGTAGGCGGCCGCGCCAGAGGTCGCGGCTTCCATGCCTGGCGAGTCTACCTCGTTGACATGCCAGATAGCGGCTATGACATTTCAGGCGGCGTGCTCAGGTCAAGGCGGCAGACGTGCTTACGAATACGCCGCCGCGTAAGTGCCCGTCGCGGCGTCGAAGAACGCGTACGTGATGCCCTTGATCGTCCGCGTCGTGAACGGGACGTTGACATTGCCGTTGAGCGTGATGGCCTGGAGCGTTCGCGTTCCGGCCTGCGTCGGGAGCATCCCCGACAGGCCGTTGGCCCGGTTGTCGGCGCGAACCTTGAATCCCAGCGTCCCGCCGGACCAGGTCAGCGAGGTCAGCGCAGACTGCTCACGCCCGTCGGTCCAGTCGAGCAGTTGCTTCGCCGACACGATCGGGACCCCGCGGGCCTGGGCGGCGGCGACGATGGCGTCTGACTCCGTCGAGGCGGCGTCGTCGGTGTGGATGTTGGCCACGAACGCCCCGTAGTAGCCGTTCGCGCCGACGGCGCCGTCGAGGAGCGCGTTGATGGTGCTCGGCTCGGCCTGTCCGGACTCGTCGGTGATCTCGGTGTTCGCCTGGTACACGTCGATGATGCTGCCGTCGGTGTCGGCGAACCGCATCGGCATGCCCGAGCCGGTCATGAAGCCAGGCTTGGCGGCCATCCAACTGCCGGGGAAGTAGTAGTAGTTCGTGTCGAGCCGGATCCCGTTCGTGCGTTCGACCTTGGGCTGCGAGGCCCAATCGCCCCAGGCAACGCAGTGCATGCGGTGGGTAGTCGGCGCCGGGATGCTCGAGTACTTGGCCCGCCACACGGGCAGCTGGCTGTCGAACACATCCGGCAGACCGGCCGCCGTCCAGTTGGCGCAGCCGAGCTGGTTGATGCCGATCGGCGCCGTGTGGAGTGCGACCTCGAAGCCCTGGGCGGTGTAGGCCTGCGCCTGGGCGTTGGTGAGCGGCGAGGCCGGATAGACGTACGAGGTCGAGCGCACGCACTCCCACTCGGCCGGCGAGCAGCCTGCCGGGCTGGAGGCGAGATACTTGTCGAAGCGGCCGGCCGTGCCGCCCTGCGCGTGGTCGTCGCCGGTCATCACGACCGCGGCCTTCAACGCCCGCGGCAGATACCAGAACCGGGGTACCGGCTTGCGATCCTCGCCCATGAGCGTGATCAGGTTCGAGAGCAGCCGCTGCTGCTCGTCCGCCTGCGGGATCGCGACCTTGCCGAGGTCGACCCAGTCGGGCTGAACGTCGCCGGCCTTGGCACCGAAGAACAGGTCGTCGGGCCGGATCGGCGAGATGCCGTCGCGTTCCTGTGCCGCCCATGCCGGATTGCCCTGGCGTGTGTAGACGACCGAGCGCGCGAGGTCGTACGTGAAGGCCGCCGCCTGGCCGCCGTTGGTCCCGACCGAGCGCAGCGTGACCGCAGGGCTCGACGTCGCCGTGGTGGCGTTCGAGTACAAGGTCGCGACCGACGTCGCGCCGTTGAGCTGGTACCGGTCGGCGGTGCCGTGGAACTGGATGGTCTCGCCGACGATGCCCGCGCCGGGGGTCCCGGCCGCGGTCGACGCCTTCAGGTAGCCGTCGGCGAGCGTCGTGCCGAGATCCGTCAGGCCGAGCAGGCCGGCGAGCTTCTTGTCGGGGCGCAGCGCGATCAGGTTCCCGCCGCCCGTGACCCAGTTGGTGAGCATGTTCACCTGGCCGTTGCTCAGCGCGGCGTCGCCGAGCACCACCTCGTCGAACCCGCTCAGCACGGACGGTGAGAGGAGCGAGGTGTCCAGCGCCGTGAAGGCGGACAGCCCCTCGGCCTTCAGGATCTCCGCGGCGTAGCCGCTGAACGGGCGTGCCGCCGAGGTGACGAGCAGGATCGGCGGTTGCGGAACGACGGTGAACGACCACGTGCGATCGGAGGCCATCGGGGCGCCCGCCGCGCTCTTTGCCCCAGCCGGACCGCCCTTGACGGTGGCCGTGTACGTGGCCCCGTACGTGAGAACGGCGGCAGGGGTCATCGAGGCAGTGGCGGTGCCGGCGTTGTAGGTGACCGCGGCCGGCACCAGGGAACCCGAGGCGTCGCGCAGCTCCACCGTCGTCGTGTTGACGGTCGAGGCCGACATCGCCTGGTTGAACGTCGCCCGTATCGTCGGCGCCCCGTTGACCTCGGTCGCGCCGTTCGCGGGTGTGGTCGAGATCACGGCCGGTGCGGTCGCGACGGGAGTAGCCATGTCGGCCTGGATCTGTGCGGCCGAGAGTCCCCGGTCGTAGATGCGTACCTCGTCGATGAGGCCGTCGAAGAATCCGAAGGGACTGCCGCCGTAGGCGCCGATCCGCCAGTCGTCGGAGTCGCCGACGTTCGCGGTGAAGGGTCGACTTGCGACCTGCGTCCCACCGACGAAGAAGCGCGCGGTGGCGCCGTCGTACGTCACGGCGACGTGCTGCCACTGGCCGACGGCAGGCTGCTGCCCGGAGTCCAGGTAGTTGGCCGAGCCGGCGTTCATGGTCAGGAAGTAGCGCCCCGACAGGTAGTCGGCCCAGATCATCGGACCGCCGCTCTGGGTTGAATCCCAGCTGCCGACGACGCCGACGTCGCTCTTGAGCCCGCTCTTCTTGACCCAGGCCTCCATCGTGAAGGCGAGCTTGTAGAACTTCCCCAGCGGCGACAGGTCGATGCGCGAGCTGAGACCGTCGAAGTTCAGCGCCGAGCCGAACTTTCCGGTCGTCCACGTGGCGCCCACCACGGTTCCCGGATGCCCGTTGCCGGTCGCGTCGCCGGCGATCGTGCCCGCGCCGTCGTCGAACGAGTAGACCGCGACGGGGCTGCTGCCCGCGGCCGGTGCCGCGACCGTGACGGTGATCGGCGACGACGTGGCGCTGTTGCCAGAACCGTCGCGCGCGACCGCGGTCAGCGTGTGACTCCCTGGGCTGGCCGCGCTGGTGTCCCAGGCGAGCGAGTACGGGCTGCTGGTGTCCTCGCTGCCGAGGTTGCTCCCGTCGAGCTTGAACTGGACGCCCGCGACGCCATTGTCGTCCGAGGCCGCCGCGCTGACGGTGGTGGTGCCCGCGACCGTGTCGCCGTTCCCGGGAGCCGTGATCGAGACGGTGGGTGCCGTCGTGTCGCATGCACCGCTGCTCGCGGTGAGCGACGTGCGAGACGAGACGTTTCCGGCATCGTCGAACGCCTCGACGCCGAGCTGGTAGCTCGTGTCGCAGGTGAGCCCGGAGAACGTGTACGAGGTGGAGGCGCCCGTCCCGACCTGCGTCCCGCCGCGAAACAGCCGGTAGCCCGCGACGCCGACGTTGTCGGTCGACGCGTTCCAGCTGGTGGCGATGGTCGTCGTCCCCGCCCCGGTCTTCGCGAAGCCGGTCGGCGCCGACGGCGGCGTGGTGTCGAACGCGACCCGCTGGGTCATGTCCGACTGGACCTCGGCCGCGGTGAGACCGCGGTTGTAGATGCGCACATCGTCGATCACGCCGTCGAAGAACCCGGAGGGGTTGCCGCCGTATGAGCCGATGCGCCAGCTGTTGGAGTCGCCGACGTTGCCGGTGAACGTCCTGCTCGCGACCTGTGTCCCGTTGATGTAGTAGCGGGCGGCCGAGCCGTCGAACGTGGCGGAGAGGTACTGCCACTGGCCGGTGGCCGGGGTCTGCCCCGAGTCTAGGTAGTTGGAGAGGCCGCCGTTGAGCGTCACGTAGTGATGGCCGGCGATGTGGTCGACCCACAGCATCGGTCCGCCGCCCTGCGACCAGTCCCAGGTGCCAACGATGGCGACGTCGTTCTTCGTCCCGGTCTTGTTGACCCAGGCTTCGAGCGTGAAGCCGGTCTTGTAGAAGGTCCCCAGGGCGGGGAGATCCACGCGCGAACTGGTTCCGTTGAAGCTCAGGGCCGATCCATACTTGCCCGCCGCCCACGTCGCGCCCACGACGGTCCCGGCATTGCCGTTCCCGGACTGATCGCCGAGCGTGGTGCCAGAGCCCTCGTCGAACGAGTACGCGGCGACGAGGCCCGTCGCCGCATCTGCCTCGCCGCTGAGCGCGGCCGCCAGCACCAGCGTGAGCAGGACGCCGTGGAGGAGCGTGCGCACGCGCCAGCGGCACGCGGGGTTGACGACCGAGAAGGGCACCCGGAAGAAGTGTCAGTGCACGGACTCCAAACCGGCCCATCCGAACGACCAGTTCTGGGCGTTGGACGACCGGGGCTATGGCCCTCTGCTCGGCAGTCGGCCGGCCGGCGCCTCTGCACCGGCTTGCGGCGAGGGCCGTGGTGAGCAGGACGACGGCGGCGACCTCCGTGATGACGGCGGCGGCCACCGGAGTGCGGAACCCGCCCTCCTGCCAGCCGAAGAGGCCGTGGGCGTAGCTGACGACGAGGCTCCCGAGCCCGACGGCCGAGGGTCACGGCCGTACGTCGGACGGCGCCCTGGACGTGCAGCTCCGCACGCCCGAGGAGCTGGGCGGGAACGGTGGGGGCACCAACCCCGGAGCAGCGGTTCGCCGTGGGCCATGCCGGGGCGTGCCGCATAATCGCCGGCCGAACGCCAGAACCTAGGGAATGGGAGTACCGAGATGCGTGTGTTGTTGTCGACGTACGTCGCCGCGCAGTTCGACACTGCCGGCGCGGCGGCCGAGGGACGTGATGCGCTGGTCGCGACCGGCGTGACGCCGGCCGGAGTGTGGCGATGACCGAGCATGCGGTGGTGATCGCCGGAGGAGGTCCGACGGGGATGACGTTGGCGGCCGAGTTGGCGTTGGCGGGGGTCGACGTCGCCATCGTCGAGCGGCGCGCCACCCGGAAGCTGCCCGGCTCGCGCGCAGGCGGTCTGCACTCACGCACGATCGAGGTGTTCGATCAGCGTGGAATCGCCGATCGGTTCCTCTCGGAGGGGCAGGTCGCTCAGGTCGCGGGGTTCGGCGACACCCGTCTGGACATCAGCGAGTTTCCCACGCGGCACCCCTACGGGCTCGGGCTGTGGCAGAACCACATCGAGCGCATCCTGGCCGGCTGGGTCGACGAGCTGGACGTGACGATCTACCGCGGACGTGAGGTGACGGGTCTCGCGCAGGACGACACCGGCGTCGACGTCGAGCTGGCCGACGGCCAGTGGTTCCGGGCGGAGTATCTCGTCGGGTGCGACGGAGGGCGCAGCGTGGTCCGCAAGGCAGCCGGCATCGAGTTCCCCGGTTGGGATCCGACGACGAGCAGCCTGATCGCCGAGGTCGAGATGGCCGAGGAGCCGGAGCTGGGCATGCGCGAGGACGCCCGCGGCCTCCATGGCCTCGGCAAGGTGGAGTACGAGATCCGCGACGGCGAGGTGGTCTGGAAGGAGGCCGGGTCGGTCCGGGTCATGGTGACCGAAGAGCACGTCGGAGCCACGGTCGAGCCCACCCTGCGCGATCTCAGCGAGGGGCTCATCGCCGTCTACGGGACCGATTACGGGATCCACAGTCCCACCTGGATCTCCCGGTTCACCGATATGACTCGGCAGGCCGCGGCCTACCGCGACAGACGGGTCCTGCTGGCCGGCGACGCCGCCCACGTCCACTCCCCCGTGGGTGGACAGGGCCTCAACATCGGCGTGCAGGATGCGGTGAACCTGGGCTGGAAGCTGGCCCAGGTGGTCAACCAGACATCGCCGGACAGCCTCCTGGACACCTACCACGCCGAGCGCCACCCGGTCGCTGCCCGCGTGCTGCGCAACACGATGGCGCAGGTCGCGCTTCGCCGCCCAGACGACCGGACCAAGGCCTTGCGCGACACCATTTCCGAGCTCCTCAGCATGGACGAGCCTCGCAAACGATTCGCCGCGATGATGTCCGGCCTGGACATTCATTACGACCTCGGCGAGGGACACCCGCTGCTCGGACGCCGCATGCCCGATCTCGACCTGGTCACCGGCGACGGCCCGCTGCGGGTCTTCACCCTGCTGCACGACGCACGGCCGCTGCTACTCAACCTCGGTGAGCCCGGCGGCTTCGACATCACTCCATGGGCAGACCGGGTTCAGTTGATCGACGCGAAATACGGTGGTACGTGGGAGCTTCCGGTACTCGGGACGGTGCCCGCTCCCACCGCCGTGTTGATTCGGCCCGACGGATATGTGGCCTGGGTGGGAGACCTGACCCAGCTGGGGCTCGCTGACGCGCTAACGACCTGGTTCGGACCGCCTACTGCGGCGTAGCGCACCGGCTTCCAGGATCAATCTGTCAGGAGCTCTTAGGAGACACGTCCTAGATCATTGATCGAGGCTTCACAAGCGTCTGCGCTACAGGCCCATGGCGTCCACCGTACGGGCGAGCGTCCGGTCGGCGCGCTGGCAGGCGTCCTGCTCCCCCCTGACAAGCCGGGCGTCGAGCTCGGCCGGGTCGGTGCGCAGTCGCTGGTAGCGGTTGCGCATCGGCGCGACGTGCGCATCGATGGCGTCCGCGAGCCGCGCCTTGACCTCGCCGTAGCCGATCCCGCCGGTGCGATAGCGCTCCTCGACGGCGGCGACCGTCCCAGCGTCGGCGAATGCACGCAGCAGCGCGACGAGCGTGCACGTGTCGGGATCCTTCGGCTGCGCCGGTGGCGTGGAGTCGGTGACGATCCGCCGGATCTGCTTGCGCATGTCGTCCGGCTCAGCCATCAGCGAGATGGCGTTGCC
>JBKOYW010000289.1:0-4496 GCA_046744275.1 Actinomycetota bacterium | reverse complement strand
TGCCGGCCCAGCACGCCGCTCACCGCGGGCGCCGCCAGCGCGTTGCCGACGCCGCCGAGCACGAGCAGGGCCACCAGGGCGCCCGCGGAGTCCGCCAGCGCCGCCACGCCGGCGCAGCACACCACTGTCGCCACCGCACCGCCGCGCATCGCCCGCCGCGCACCGAGCCGCTCGACGAGATGCCCGGAGGGCGACGACAGGAACGCGCAGACCACGTAGACGATGGCGACGGCGGCCCCGAGCGCTGCCTCGCTGAACGCGAAGTCGGCGTCGATCCGCGGCGCCAGGCTCGCGGTCAGGAAGCCCGGCAGGACCCCCGCGACGACGTGCAGCACGCTCGCGACGAGCGCGCGGGTGGGGTGCGGCGCGCTCGAACCGAGCGCGCGGGGCGGGTCCATGGCGTCGGCTTAGCAGGTGCCCGTGCCGTACGCGTAGCAGTCGAGCACGATCCCGCGGAGACTGGAGAGCCGCACGCGGTCGCCACCGTCGTTGAGGAACGCGCCGGTCTCGCCCCAGTGCTTCTCGAGCGCCGAGTCCTCGCCGGGATCGCCCGTCGTCCAGACGCGCATCTGCTCGCCCGGCTGGAGCACCGAGCCCGGAGGGAACGGATAGCTGTACGGCGGGCTGTGGAGCCGGTAGCCGTCGAGGTCGACCGCAAAGGAGCCGACATTGGAGACGGTGATGTATTCACGCCCGCGCGGCTTGGCGGTCACCTTGAGCGCGCCCTGGTACGGGTCCGTGCACTCGCCGACGCACGGGTAGCTCATCCACGCGCGCATGTCGCCCTGCGGATCGACCAGGAAGGCGGTGTCGCCGTCGCCGTACGGCCCGATGTTGCCGAACAGCGGCTTGCGGCGGCCCCAGAAGAACTCGGTCCACGTGTGCGTGCCCTCGCCGACGCGCACGGTGAGCGACTCGCCGGGCGGCAGCGTCGCCCAGTCCGGGAACACGAAGCGGTTGAGCGCCGAGTCGCGCACCCACCAGCCGCCGAGGTTGACCTCGTTCACGGGATCCAGGTTGCGGATGCGGACCCACTCGTCGCTCAGGAAGCGAACGTCGCCGTTGACGGTCACCTTCAGCGGCGAGGCGTCGCTCGGCCCGACGCCGCAGTACGTGGGGTTCCAGACGCCGAGCTGCTTCGAGGCCGCGCGCTCGGCCCGCCGCGCGTAGTCGACGTTCCAGGCGTACTCACGCTGGCCCGGCAGCCACACGGCATGGCCCTCGGTGATGAGGATCCGCCCGACGTCGCGCCAGCGGCCACCGACCCGGGTGGCCACAACCCGCTTCAGCCGACGCCCGGAGGAGCTCTCCGGGTCGATCGCGTACAGCCGGACCTTCCAGCGGTTGCGCCGGAGCAGCTGCTCCAGCCGCGCGGTCGCCTCGAGCGCGTGGCACTCGCCGCGCCGCTGGCTGGCCACGTTGCTGTAGACGGTCTGCTCGTTGGCGTTGATGCCGGTCAGGCGGACCGGCACGGACGACCGGAGCCCGTCGTTCGCGATGTCGACGTAGACCGTGTCGCCGTCGCCCATGAACGTGACCTTGCCGCTCCACACGTGGCACGTCACGCCGGTCGCCGGCGCCAGGCACGAGGCGATCCGCGCCTCGGCGGACTGCGCCGCGACGCCGGCGCCGAGCAGGGTGACGATGGTGATGACGAGGGCCCGCACGATGCTTCCGAACACGGCTCCCGCGGCTTCGATGCGCGGTCAGCGCCGGCGGATCAGCCGCTTCAGGATCGACTGTCCGCTGGGTGACGCGAGCTGTCGCCTGAGGCCGGTATCACCGTACCGACCGGTGAGGTCCGTGAACGCATGATCGCTTTCAGCGGTCTTCTCGATCAGGAACTGCCGGTGCGGGAGCGCGTAGATCCGCGCGCCGACCGCCTCGGCGAAGTGGACGGCGAGCGGGAACACGAGCGTCGGCTCGTACGCGTCGCCGTGCTGCCAGATCGACGGCGTGAAGTCGTCGCCGCCGATCCAGCCGCCCGGGCGGACCTTCGGGAAGACCCGGATCAGGTCGATCGTGATGCCGCGCAGCGTGTGGTCGCCGTCGATGTACGCGAAGTCGAGCGAGGCGTCCGGGACATGGTCGATCACCTCCACGGTCGTCCCACGCAGCACGACGCGCTTGGCCTCGTGCGCGCTCGTGCGCTCCATCGACTCGCGGTAGAAGCCCTCGAATCTGTCATCGGTCGTGTTGGCGGGCTTGTTCCAGTCGTCGAGGTTCCGCCACGGATCGACCATGTAGTAGGTCGTGATGCCGGGGCAGTCGTCGAGCATCCGGGCCGCGAACCGGCCGCGGTAGACCCCGATCTCGGCGACGCTGCGCGCCCCGGTCTCGTTGACGAAGCGCGTCCACAGTTCCAGCCGCGACTCGGCCTGCTCGCTCCAGGTCCGCAGCTCGTCCTCGGTCATCGCCCGACCCTCTCGAGCGCCCACCGGCGCAGGGCGGTGAGCAGCGGTCCCGCGATCGAGCGCGGCCGGCCGCGCTTGGCCGCGCTCAGCTCGGCAAGGCGCGCCTCCCAGCGCGCGGCGATCAGCGCGCGGTCGTAGCGCGCCGTGGCTTCGAGCGCGGCGGCGCCGAACGCCTTCCGCTTGGCCTCGTCGGCCATCAGCTCGCTTATCGCCTCCACCAGCGCCGCCCGGTCCTCCTCGGGGACGATCCGGCCGTCGACCCCGTCGGTGACGATGTCGCGCGGCCCGGTGTAGCAGTCGACGCTGACGACCGGGAGCCCGACGCCCATCGCCTCCAGCAGCACCATCGGAAAGCCCTCCCTGCGCGAGGTCATGACGTAGAGCGAAGCACGCGCGAACTCGTCGTGCAGGCGGTCGGTGTAGTGCTCGATCTTCGCGCTGTCCCGGATCCCGTGCCGCCTGATCCGGCGCTGCAGGGAGCGGCGCTTGACGCCCTCGCCGAAGATCCGCAGCCGCCAGTCCGGATGGCGCGGGGCGACGTCGGCCCAGGCGTCGAGCAGGCGCCCGAACGCCTTCTGGCGGGTCAGCCGGCCGGCGGCGATCACCACCTTGTCGTCGAGGCTCGCGCGGCGGCCGCCGACGTCCGGCGCCGCGTTCGGGAAGCACTCGACCGGCGGCCGGTCCCCGAGCAGCTCCCGGTAGGCGGCCGCGTCGCGCTCGGTCAGCGCGGAGAGCAGGTCCAGCCGCGGGTAGGCCTCGACGAACCGCGCGAGCAGGGCGTCGCTGTAGCCGGTGAGGTTCATGTGGTCCTGCCCGACGCGCACGACCGACTCGGAGGCGAGGTGGGCGATCGCGATGTTCAGGCCCGGGCGCGTGCCGATCAGGACGCCGTCGCGGACCGAGGCGAGGAAGCGCAGCAGCGCGATGTCCGTGAGCAGGCTGAAGCTGCGGTACCGGCGGTCGCTCCCGGAGATGAGCCGGCTGGGCAGCGAGTGCAGCCAGCGGTGCAGTGGCCGGCGCTCGAGCGTCGAGGGGCGCAGGTCGGTCAGCGCCCGCAGGCGCACGCCGGCGGGCAGCGGCAGCGCGGGCGCGCCCTCGCGCGCGCGGATGACGCTCACGATCTCGACGTCGTGGCGTTCCGCCAGCGCTCCGGCCAGCGTGAACGTGGCCCGGATGGTCCCGCCGACCGCGAACGCGTTCATGATCAGCAGGCGGATCGTCAGGCGAGCTCCCGGAACAACGCCTCCCAGCGCGGGCCGACCGCGTCGATCGTGTACTGCTGCGCCGTCTCGGCGGCGGCCGGGCCGCAGCGACGGCGCAGCTCGTCGTCCTCGATCAGCTCGAGCAGTCCGGCCGCGAAGGCCTCCACGTCCTTCGGCGGCACGAGGACCCCGTTGCGGTGGTCGTCGATGATGTCGCGCGGCCCGGTCGGGCAGTCGAACGCGACGACCGCCATGCCCTTCCCCATCGCCTCGAGCAGCACGAGCGGGAACCCCTCGAAGCGCGAGCTGAGGGCGTAGATCGAGGCCCGCTCCATCTCGCCGGGCAGGTCCGCGCACGGTCCCGGAAGCTCGACCACGCCGTCGAGCCCGCGCTCGGCGACCGCCGCGACGAGGCGGTCCACGAGCTCGCCGCCGCCGCAGATCTTCAGCTTCCAGTCGGGCTGCGCGGCGTGCACGCGGGCGAAGGCCTCGATCAGCATGTCGAACCCCTTCTGGTGGACGAGGCGGCCGGCGGCCAGCACAGTGCGGCTGTCGAGGTCGGCGGGCGGGCCGTCGATGTCGTGGACGGTGTTCGGGATGACCGCCAGCCGCACCTTGCCGTCGAGCAGCTTCTCGTACGCCTCGCGGTCCTCCTCGGTGAGCGCCACGAGGACGTCGAGGCCGCCGTAGCTGCGCGCCATGCCGTTCCGCAGCGCCTTCCGGTGATGGCCGAGGTTCATCTGCTCGAGGCCCACGATCGTCATCCCGGGCGGCGACAGGTCGGCGGCGAGGATGTTCAGCCCCGGCCGCGTGGCGACGAGGAAGCCGGTCCGCCGACGCAGCGCGTGGACGACCTTGAGGTCCGTCCACAGGTTCCACA
>JBKOYW010000509.1:0-4761 GCA_046744275.1 Actinomycetota bacterium | reverse complement strand
GCCCAGATCGAAGGTGATTTGCACCGACGTCCAGAGGCCCCTGGGGGCCGCCGATCCCGCGCCATAGCGCGGGATCAGAGCCGCTCGTCGCCTAGCAGGCGCCCAGCCTTACAAGCAGGAGGTCGCCCGTTCGAGCCGGGCACCGCCCATCCACCAGGAAAGCCCTGCGCACGCGGATCTTCCATCACGCCTTAGCCGGGCTGGACGCCTAGCGAGGCCGATGCCAGCCGCGATCCATCGGGACCTCCATGCGACGGATCCATTCCTGGGATTTGCGTGCGTGCGCTGAGCGCATGCTGCGCACGAGGCGGCGAAGCGGGTGGGCTGAATCAGGGTTGGGCATCGGTCTTCCTCGGTCGGGTGTTCTTGCTTTGTGGACGCGCGCGAAGCGGCTCGTCAGGACTGCGCGTACAGCCAGCCGCCGAACAGCCGTGTGAGGCGCGGCATGATCACCCACGTCAACGTGACGACCATCGTCACGCTCAACACCAACGTGCGAAGCATCAATGGCCACGACGCGATCGCCCGCCCGAGCAGTGCAAGCACAAGCGTGATGACCCCATAGGCGCCGGCCCAGGTGAGGACGGCGAGCTTGTAGCGGGGCGGGGCGGCGGGCCGAGTTCTCACTTCGGTTGACGGGTATGCGCGCCGCCGTGCGTCGAGTTGTTGGACGTGAGATACATGCCCACGCAGCGTGGCGACGCCGCGTTCACGCGGGAAGGGGCGCCGCCGCCAGGTTTCCGTCGGATCGCCGCCAGCGCTCGTGCGGGTGTCCCTACCGCAAGCAACGACAAAGCGTCGCCGGGCAGTAGCCTGCCGACCCGCAGGTCGACGACGGACCGGACTGCCGCGAGCGACTGGCCGCCTGAGCTGTGGCGACGTCATCGGAAGGCCGCGGTTCGTCCCTGGGGCAGGCGCGGAGCGTCCCGACGCCATCCGAGTGCGGAGAACAGGAGCCCGCCGAGCAGGAAGTACAGCGTGGTCACGATGCCGGCCGCACCGTCTCCGTCGAGGCTCCCGTCCGCGAGCCAGCGGCCGGTGCCAAAGGCGACGCCGAGCAAGAGTGCGGCTCCGCCGGCCCGGGCCAGCAGGATGAGCGCCGGACGGCGCGGGCCGTTGGCGAGGCCGCGGGCGACAGCTGCGCCGGCGAGTCCGAGCACAGCAATGAAGGCGATGTAGGTCTGAGCTCCAAGCGTGTCGGCGGGATCGCCGTTCATGCCGACCTCGCCGCCGGCCGCCCAGTACACGTGGACGACGGCGAAGATCACGCCCCACACGGCGGTCAGCTGCGCCAACCGAGGGAAGTTTGTTGTTCTGAGGAATCGCATGCCTGCGACCGTAGGAACCGAGCTTGAGAGTTCTTGGAGACGGCGCGCTGCTCTCCCGTCCCAACTCGCTTACAAGCGGGAGGTCGCCCGGTCGGTCCCGCTCAATCCGGAGGATTCGATGAGCTCGCCTCAGCGGTCCTGGCGCAACACGACGGCAATGCGTCATGCGACAAGACGTGAGGCGTAGCGTGGCGTCTATGAGCACGCCGCGTGTCGAGGTCGACTTCAACACGTGGGGCGGCAGCGGCGGCTTCGGCCGTGTTCATCTCCCGCAGCCGGAAGTCGATCGGCTGCGGTCGGATGGATTCGACGTACAGCCCGGGGCCGTCGTTCGCGCCGTACGTCACCGCCGTCTGCATCAACGCATTGAGCAGCTGCGCTGGCAGGTCGCTCCGGCGCGCCTGCCACAGGCGACAAGAGCAGTCTGCATGTACCGTCGCTTGATTGAGCCAGCCGCCGCGCTTTCAGACGGAACTTCGGGTGACGAAGTACGACCCGGCGCTACGCGATGAGCGTGGCCGGTTCACCGGCGACGACTGGACCTCGGTCAACGACGTAGGCGACATCTTCGGCGGCGAAGTCCTGACCTTGCGTCGCTACCTGGAAGTCGAGTCGCACCACCTCCAGGTCGTTGCTGTGTTCCTGGCTGAGGCCGGAGTCGACCACACCATCGTGCGCGGGCCTGAGCGACACGAGGCTCGCTGGTGGCCGGTCGAGGGCGAGCCTCTCACGCGACCTGAGAGCGTCGACGTCGTGCGCGAGATGCTGCGTGAACGCGGCTTCTGCCGCCTAGAGGCGCCCAAGGACGTGTACATCCACGTTGGCCACGACTACTACGTCTATATGGGCGGGGACGTGCCCAGCGACCGGACAAGGCTGGCGGCGGCGCAGGTTGGGCTCTTCGTCGACTCGCCGTTCGTGTCGCCCTACCACCTCAACCCAGCGACGGGCGAGTACTTCTGAGTCTTGGCTCGTCACTGCGCCGGCGTCATTCGCTGACGGTGAAAACCACCGACGCTCGGCGTTCGACCGCGTGGACGTAGAACTCCCGCAACCCTTCGAGACACGTCCACACATGCTCGAAGAAGTCGTCGCTCAGCGGCTGGCCGTAGGTTGCGTAGTCGGTGTGTTCCACGAGTCAGCCAAGCAGCCGCGCGATCGCGAAGACGTCGTTGCCGGTCCGCTGGCCGGCGACGACGATCCGGCCGTTGGACTGGAGCGCGACGGTGTTGCCGAACATGGCGGCACCGAAGTTGATGGTCACCTTCCCGGCGGCACCGAAGGTGGTATCCGGAGATCCGTTGGCGTTGAGGCGGGCGACCGCGGTGGGGGAGTTGACGGCCTGCGTGTAGCCCGCGACGACGATCTTGCCGTCCGGCTGCAGCACGGCGTCGTTGCCGGCGTCGGCGAGCGAGCCGAAGTCGATGGTCGCCGTGCCGTCGCCGTCGAAGGTCGTGTCCGGCGAGCCGTTCGGCCTCAGGCGGGTGACGGTCATCATCTGGCTTCCGTTCGCGTTGCCCGCGACGACGATCCTGCGGTCCGGCTGCACGAACACGGCGCTCACGCTGCCGGTCCCGAACATCAGCCGGCCGTCGCCGTCGAAGTCCGGGTCGAGCGCCCCGTTCGCTCGCAGCCGCGCGACGATGGCGCCGCCGGTCGTGGCCCCGATCTGCGTCGGCCTCGACAGCCCGGCGATGAGGATTCGCCCGTTCGCCTGGCGCGCCATCGCGAGGCCGAAGTCGTCGCCGCCGAAGTCCGCCGTGGCGATGCCACCGGTGCCGAACGTCGTGTCCAGCGTGCCGTTCGCGTTCAGGCGCGCGACCTGCACGTTCCCGGTCTCGGGCCCTGAGAACCCGCCGACCAGGAGCTTGCCGTTCGGCAGCACGAGCACGTCCGTGGCGCGGCCGATCGGACCCCAGCTGAACGTCCTCCTGCCGTCGCCGGAGAACGTGTTGTCGAGCGTGCCGTTGGGCTTCAACCGCGCTACGGCGACCCGGAAGTCCGAATCCCCGACGAGCACGATCTTGCCGTCGGGCTGCAAGGCCGCGCCGAATGCGCCCTC
This sequence comes from Actinomycetota bacterium, assembly GCA_046744275.1. GTDB lineage: Bacteria > Actinomycetota > Thermoleophilia > Solirubrobacterales > Solirubrobacteraceae > DASSUW01. Next base: position 1,371 of record JBKOYW010000509.1, on the reverse strand, counting down.
CTGCTCCCCGCCGAACCGGATCGTGCGCTTCCCGCCCGATCCGAACGTGGTGTCGAGCAGGCCGTTGGAGCGCACGCGCGCGACGCAGAACGCGGTCGGCAACGCGCCGCCGCCGGCCACGACGATCCTCCCGTTCGGTTGCACCAGCACGACGTTCGCCGAGTCGGTGCCGCCGAAGCTGATCGTCTTCTTGCCGTCGCCGGCGAAGCTCGTATCCAGGTCACCGGAGGCCATGTCAGGGACGCAGCTGGAAGGGCGGGTAGCGGTCCGTGACGAGGATGAAGGCGTATCCGACCACCCGGTTGTGCCATCGGATCACGCCCTCGACGTAGTCGAAGATCCCGCGCGGGTAGCGGCCGGTGAACAGGATTGCGAACCATGCCGCGATCACGGCGAAGAACGCGCCGATGTAGAGGAAGAACAGCACGATGTAGTGCGGGATCGCGAGGAACCACTTCACGATCGGCAGCCAGCGGTTGAGGTCGTGCTGCGCGTCGGGGTAGCCGAAGTCCAGATGCACCGACTGCTGTTCGTCCGTCGACGGGTAGCGGTCGTCCATCAACGCGAAGTAGATCCCGACCCGGTTCGTGAATCGGAGCAGCTCGAGGTTCCAGTCGAACCACCAGCGCGGGTACTTCTGCCGGAACAGGATCATCAGCAGGGGCGGGAGGAACAGGAGGCCGGTCCCACCGATCGCGACCGTGGTCGTGGTGCCGCCGGAGCCGCCGTCCCAGTTCCCGCCGCCCGAGTACCCCCCGATGCTCGAGAGCACGATCGCGATCGGGATGACCGTGAAGATCCGGAACGCGGTCGAGAGACGGTCGAGGTCACGGTCCGGATAGTCGACCGCCAACCGCACGGGATGCTCGTCGTTCATGCGATCACTCACCTTCACTCGATGTGTCGCGTGCGTCGACAGGACCGTATGGCATCCTCGGTTTTCATGACGATGTCGCGGCGCGAGTTCGCGCGGTGCTCGGCGGCGGGGCTCGTGCTGCTGGGGATCGGGGCGCGGCCCGCGGAGGCCGACCGGCTGCCTCCCGCGCAGGTCCGCGCGCTGCGTGACGCGGTGCGCGGGCGCGTGCTGGTGCCGGGCAACGGCGGCTACAAAACGGCGCGGCTGATCTTCAACCGCCGCTACGACGTCGTGCGCCCGCCGGCCGTCGTGCAGGTGCGCGACCGGGCCGACGTGCAGGCCGTCGTGCGGTGGGCCGATCGCTTCGACGTGCCGCTCACGGCTCGCTCGGGCGGGCATGCGTACAACGGCGCGTCGACCAGCCGGACCGCCGTCGTGGTCGATCTCCGCCGCCTCGACGGCGTGCGGCTCGAGGACGGCATCGCGACGATCGGGCCTGGTGCCCAGCTCATCGA
>JBKOYW010000104.1:0-3344 GCA_046744275.1 Actinomycetota bacterium | reverse complement strand
GGCGGCGACGATGGAGGAGATGTACGAGCGGGCCGAGTTCGCCAAGGAGCTCGGCAGCGTGATCGTCATGATGGATCTCACCGTCGGCTTCACGGCGATGCAGTCGATGTCCAAGTGGGCGCGCAGGAACGGCGTGATCCTCCACCTGCATCGCGCGGGCCACTCCACCTACACGCGCCAGAAGTCGCACGGCGTCTCGTTCCGGGTGCTCGCCAAGTGGTGCCGCCTGCTCGGCGTGGACCACGTCCACGCCGGCACCGTGGTCGGCAAGCTCGAGGGCGACCCGCGGAACACGAAGGGCTACTACGACACACTGCGCGAGAACTTCATCTCCGAGAACCCCGAGCACGGGATCTACTTCGACCAGGAGTGGGCGTCGATGCCCGGGGTCATGCCGGTCGCCTCCGGCGGCATCCACGCCGGCCAGATGCACCAGTTGCTGGGCTACCTGGGCGAGGACGTCGTGCTCCAGTTCGGCGGCGGGACGATCGGCCACCCGATGGGAATCGGCGCCGGCGCGACCGCGAACCGGGTCGCGGTCGAGGCGATGATCCAGGCGCGCAACGAGGGAAGGGACTACTTCCAGGAGGGGCCGGACATCCTGGCCAGGGCGGCGAAGGGATGTCCCGAGCTGAACGCCGCCCTTGAGGTGTGGAAGGACATCACCTTCGAGTTCGAATCGACCGACACGCCCGACTTCGCGGTCATGCCGACGGTCGCCTGAGGGGCTACACGAATGAGGATCACACAGGGCACCTTCTCCTTCCTCCCGGACCTCACCGATGAGGAGGTCGAGGCGCAGGTCAAGTATGCGCTGCGCAACGGCTGGTCGATCGCGGTCGAGTACACCGACGATCCGCATCCCCGAAACAGCTACTGGGAGATGTGGAACGTGCCGTTCTTCGACCTGACGCCCGACGAGGCTCACGTCGCGATGCGGGAAGTCGCGGCATGCCGCGAGCGGTTCCCGGACCACTACGCCAGGGTCGTCGCTTACGACGCGAGCTACGGCCGCCAGACCACGGCGCTGAGCTTCATCGTCAACCGTCCAGCGCATGAGCCGGGCTTTTGCCTCGAGCGAGCGGACCGCCACGACCGCACCGTCGAGTACCGGTTGCATGCCTATGCGACGGACGTCCCGGCCGCGCATCGCTACGGCGCCCGGAAAGCGGGAGGCTGATCCGATGGCCACGCACGCGTTCAGCGTTGCCCCGCGGGCGCCGGGTGAGCCGCGCACCGCTTCGCGTCCCCCGGCCGCGGAGGAGCGTGGAATCGTGCCCACCGTGGCCGAGTTTGTCGAGCTCGGGGCGAGCCCGCGGACGGTTGCGCGTCGGACCCGGCTGGACGCCGTGCTCGACCAGCTCGACGGCGAGCTCGTCGGGCTCGCTCCCGTGAAGACGCGTATTCGCGAGATCGCGGCGTTGCTGGTCGTCGACCGTCTGCGCCGCGAGCACGGGCTCGCCTCCGAGCGGCCCTCGCTGCACATGTGCTTCACCGGCAACCCCGGCACGGGGAAGACGACGGTGGCCCGGCGCATGGCCGAGATCCTCCATCGGCTCGGCTACGTCGAGAAGGGGCATCTGGTCTCGGTCACGCGCGAGGACCTGGTCGGCCAGTACGTCGGGCACACGGCGCCGAAGACCAGGGACGTGCTGAAGAAGGCCTACGGCGGTGTGCTCTTCATCGACGAGGCCTACTACCTGCACCGGCCCGAGAACGAGCGCGACTACGGCCAGGAGTCGATCGAGATCCTGCTCCAGGCGATGGAGAACGAGCGCGACAAGCTGGTCGTGATCCTGGCGGGCTACAAGGACCGGATGGAACAGTTCTTCGGCTCAAATCCGGGCATGCAGTCGCGCGTCGCGCACCACATCGACTTCCCGGACTTCACGGTCGACGAGATGATGCGGATCGGCGACCTGATGCTCGAGCAGCGGGCGTATCGCTTCTCCCCGGAGGCGCGTCAGGTGTTTCGCGAGTACCTCGAGCGCCGGCGCCGGAGGCCGCGCTTCGCGCACGGCCGCAGCATCCGCAACGCCATCGACCGGGCGCGCCTGCGCCAGGCGAGCCGGCTGTTCGAATCTGAGGCGGCGCTCGGGCGGGACGAGCTGATCACGATCGAGGCCGAGGACCTGCTGAAGAGCAGCGTCTTCGCCCGCAACGGCGACTGAAGGAGCGAGAGCGGTGCCCCGGCCCACCATACTCGGCGTAGTCGGCGACTCGGCGGCGGGCAAGACGACCCTCACCCGCGGCCTCGTCCGCATCCTCGGCGAGGACAAGGTCACGCACGTCTGCACCGACGACTACCACCGCTACGACCGCAAGCAGCGCGCGGAGCGAAACATCACCCCGCTCGACCCGGAGTGCAACTACGTGGACGTCATGTCCCAGGATCTCCGCCACCTGCGGGCGGGGGAGGCGATCCTGAAGCCTGTCTACCGCCACGCCGACGGCACCTTCGGCCCGCCGGTCTACGTAGGCCCGAAGACCTTCACGGTGATCGAGGGGCTGCTCGGCTACCACACGCCGGAGATGCGCGACGTCTACGACGTGCGGGTCTTCCTCGCCCCTCCGGAGGACCTGCGGCGGAAGTGGAAGGTGGACCGCGACTGCTCACGTCGCGGCTACACCACCGACCAGGTGCTGGCCGAGCTCGATCGGCGCGACCACGACTCGGCCGCGTACATCCGGCCGCAGGAGCGATACGCCGACCTCGTTGTGTCGTTCATGCCGGGCGACACGGACGAGGCGGAGCGCCTCGACGCGGAGCTACTGCTGCGGGAGGGCTTGCCCCATCCCGACGTCTCGCCGTTCATCGGCAACGGCAGCAAGGGCATCACGCTGCTCGAGCGCGGAGCCGATCGCCGCCTGCGGATTCCCGGCGACATCGAGCGCGAGCGGGCGGCCGAGCTCGAGGAGGCGATCTGGGACCGCCTCCACTTCGCCACCCACCTCCGCTCGCAGCGCCTCGGCGAGTTCACCATCGGGACCGAGCTGCACCGGTCGGAGTCGCTCGCGCTTGTCCAGCTTCTGATCCTCTACCACGTGGTGACCGCTCGTGCCGCGATCGCTCTCGGCGGTACCGGGACACGTGCCGACAGCGTGCGGGTGGCGCCCGCCGTCGCCGATGGCCGCGAGACGGGCGCCACGGCAACGGCGGCGCAGGCATGAGGCCGGAAGCCGCCCCTTCTGCATCTGTGGAAAGGCAGCAGCGGCACCGGCGCTATCGCGTTCCATGCAACTGAGCCGTGCGCACGGATGAGGCCGATCGACCGGTGCGCTACTGCTACTGCTTCCCGCGAAGCGGTCGTCTCCGCCGAGCCTACGCGGACGCTCGCCCGGGA
>JBKOYW010000318.1:0-8009 GCA_046744275.1 Actinomycetota bacterium | reverse complement strand
ACGCACACCTTCAGCCGCACCGGGCGGTCGCCGAGCACGCACTCGCGGGCGGCCTGCTCGAGCAGCTCGCGCATCCCGAAGCTGACCGGCCGGAGCTCCAGCCCGCCGCTCTCGAGCTTGGAGAGGTCGAGCAGCTGGGTGACGAGCCGGCCGAGCCGCTCGGTCTGGGCGAGCGCGGTCCGGAGCGCGGCGGGGTCGGGCGGCTCGACGCCGTCGGCCAGGTTCTCGAGCAGCGCCTGCAGCGCGCCGAGCGGCGTGCGCAGCTCGTGCGAGACGTTGGCGACCAGCTCCCGCCGCTGACGATCGGTGTCGGCGAGCTCGGCCGCCATCGCGTTGAACGCCCGGGCGAGCTCGCCGACCTCGTCGCGCGAGCTGGCGGTGACGCGGCGGCCGTAGTCGCCGCGCGCCATCGCGCTGGCGGCGGAGGCCATCTCGCGCAGCGGCGACGTCATCCCGCGCGCGAGGAGCTGCACGAGCGCGAGGGCGCCCGCTGCGGCGAGGGCGGCACGGACGGGCAGGCTCAGGCCGGCGCGGTAGCCGAGCGCGAGGACGCCGACGGTGCCGAACACCGTGGCGACGATCACCACGCCGAGCTTGACCTTGATCGAGGGCAGCCGGTCGAGCGGTCTCATGGCTCCAGCGCGTATCCGATGCCGTGAACGGTCCTCACTCTTTGCGAGCCGAGCTTGCGGCGCAGCCCGCGGATGTGCGAGTCGACGGTGCGCGCGCCGGAGCCGTCGCGCCAGCCCCACACCTCGGCCAGCAGCTGGTCGCGGGTGAGGACGGCGCCGGGGCGGGCGGCGAGCACGCGCAGGAGGTCGAACTCGGTCGGCGTCAGGTGCACGGGCTCGCCGGCGACCGTGACCTTCCGGGTCTGCGGGTCGAGCTCGAGGGCGCCGAGCTGTACGGCCTCCCCGGCGGGCGCCGGCCGCCGCTCGACGCGCCGCAGCAGCGCCTTGATCCGCGCCACCAGCTCGCGCGGCGAGAACGGCTTGGTCATGTAGTCGTCGGCGCCGACGCCGAGCCCGACCAGCACGTCCGCCTCCTCCCCGCGCGCCGTCAGCATGAGCACGGGCACGGGCCGGTCGCGCTGCACGCGGCGGCAGACCTCGAGCCCGTCGAGGCCGGGGAGCATCAGGTCGAGCACCACGAGGTCGGGCCAGACGCGCTCGCACAGAGCGACACCGGTTGGTCCGTCGGCTGCGGTCTCGACCTCGAATCCCTCGGCCTTGAGGCGAGCGGCGACCGCGTTCGCGATCACCTGCTCGTCCTCGATGACGCAGATCACAGCGCCCACGGCGCCGAGTGTGCCACCGCGATGTGGATGCGAGGGGCGGAAACCGTGCAGGTTTCGTGCAGGTCGGCTACCCGTCGCGGAGCGCGACGATCCCGCTCGTCACGCCCAGGTAGGCGGTGCCGTCGCGGCCGAGCGCGAGGCCCGCGTAGTTGTTGTTGAAGCCGAGGCCGCTGCCCGCGTACACCTTCCAGACCGTCGCGCCGGTGCGTGCGTCGATCGCGGTCCAGAAGTACGGCTGCTGCAGCAGCGGGGCGGGGTCGCGCGTGTACGCGTAGATGAGGCCGGTCTCGGTCGAGAGCTTCGGGACGACGCTCGGTGCCCGCTCGGTCGTGTTCGTCCAGACCTTGCGGCAGCCGTTCTTCGTGACGTCGACGCGCGCGAAGCCGGGCGTGGTGACCGCGCCCGAGCTCGGCCCGAACGGGTCCTGGTAGCCGTAGTTGTTCTCGACGAAGATCGAGCGGCCGGAGGTGATCAGCGAGTTCTCGGTGGCGCTCGCGCCCTGGTCGAATACGGGGACTTGGCACACGACGCGCTTGTTGCGCGGCCGCTTCGCCTTCCGGTAGACGACGACGTTCATTGGGTCCGCGTTGTCGGCGATCGCGACGTAGCCGCCTTTGAGGATGTCGGGCGTGGTGCCGGAGCCGGCGTCGGCCTGGCCGGGCTTGACGATCCCGGAGTTGCGGTACGTGTGCCTCCAGTCCACGTGCGGGCGGCCGCGGCGCGCGCTCAAGCGGTACATGCGCTTGCTGGAGACGATGTAGACGGCATCGCGGTCGACCGTGAACGAGTTCTGGATGTCCTCGCCGAGTCGCTTGACCGTGATGCGACGGGTCTTCGGATCGAGGATCCCGACCTTGCCGTTCTTCTTGGAGACGAACCAGATGCGGCCCTTGAAGTCGGGCAGCGCGGAGCTGATGCGCTCGTCGTCGGCGAGGACGCTCGTGAGGTCGTAGTCGCCGACCTTGGTGATCGTCCGGCCGTCTTGGGAGACCTGCAGCACGAACAGGTGGCTGGTCTTCGTCGCGCTCCAGATGCGGTCGCGGCCATCGAGGAAGAAGTAGCCGCCGCCGGCGAAGTTCTGGTACGGGCGCGTGCCGGGCGGGTCGGGCGCGTTCGGCAGGTCATAGGTCGCGAGCACCTCGAGCGCGTCCGGGTCGATCACGCGCGCCTGCGGCGACGCCCCGATCGACGGGCAGACGCTGACGAGGTAGCCGCGCGAGTGGAACGTCAGCGAGCCGCAGACGGCGGGCCGCATCAGGCCCGAGAACGCCCGGGGGGCCCTTCCGAGCGGCCCCGGCCAGCGGTACGCGCCCGTCATCCAGGTGTCGTTGTGGATGTTGCTGCGCGGATCGCGCGCCAGATGCGGGTTCTGCGGCGGCGTGGTCGCCGCGTACGCCCGAGCGGTCGCCGGAGCGCCCTGATAGTGCGGGAGCGTGGTCGGGATCGGATCCGGAATGGGAAGCGCCCGCGCCACGGGCGCCGCCACCGCGAGCGCCACCAGGGCGATCATCGACGTCACACCGCGCAACATTCCGGAGCGAAGGTACGCGCCCCCGCGCCGTCTCGCGCCGATCCGCGAGCCGGGGCTATACTGCGGAACTCGCGCGGATGTAGCTCAGTTGGCTAGAGCGTCTGCTTGCCATGCAGAAGGTCGAGGGTTCGAGTCCCTTCATCCGCTCCTCCGAAAGCCCCGCTCCGGCGGGGTTTTCTGCGTTCTAGGACGCCTCCCCCGTATGTTCCTCTCGGCCGGAGGAAGCGATATGGAAGCGCCGGTGTACCGCTGTCCGTGCGAGATGCACCGCTTGTAGCTACATACCGACGGTACTCCGGCTAGCGTGATTGGGCAGTGGCTCGACCGTGCATCTTCTGCGGCAGCACCGACAAGCTCAGCGCCGAGCACGTCTTCCCGGACTGGTCGCAGCCGTACCTCGTCAGCCCCTACGGGCCGGGGACGCACCAGCGGCAGATCCTTTGCGCGGACGGCAACAACGACAAGTGGTCGTACGAAGGCGATCCGGCGACCGCGACGGTCCGCACGGTCTGCGAGCCGTGCAACAACGGCTGGATGAGCCGCCTGGAGAGCAGCGCGCAGCCCTACCTGCTCACGATGATCAAGGGCCACGGCCGGACGTACTACCCAGACAGCCAGAAGTTGCTCGCGGCGTGGGCCGTCAAGACCGCGCTCGTCTCCGGCTCCAAGTTCAAGCCGCCCACGCCGGAGAGCTTCTACCGCGACTTCTACGCCGCGCAGGAGCCGCCGGAGAACACGGTGAGCGTGTGCTCGATCGAGGCGGCCCGGCGGGGCGATGACTGCGAGGCGTGTCAGTGAGCGCGGCGGTAGCGCGCGTAGGTGGTGCGTGAGCCGAACGTCCGCGTCTCGACGAGCTCGAGGTCGATCTGGTGATCCAGGGCGGGGAGGAACGGCGTCCCCCCGCCGACGATCACCGGGTTGACGAAGACGTAGAACTCGTCGACCAGGTCCTGCTCGATCAGGTTCGCGGCGAGGCCGGCGCCGCCGACCGCGACGTCGCCCTCGAGCTTCGCCAGCTCCTCGGCGGGCGAGCCGGTCGCCAGCCGCGTGTTGCCCTCGACGGAGGTCAGCGTGGACGAGAACACGACCTTCGGCAGCGCCCGCCAGATCTCGGCGAAATCACGCGCCACCTCGTCGCGGCTCTCGTCCTCGCCCTCCCAGTAGACCATCGTCTCGTACAGCCGGCGGCCGAGGAGATGCGCGGAGAGCTGGCGCGCCCGCTCGTTGTGGAAGCGGTGCAGCTCGGAGTCCGGAACGGTCCAGCTGAAGTCGCCGTCGGGCCCAGCGATGTAGCCGTCGAGCGAGGAAGACATGGAGAAGATGACGTTGGGCATGCCCGTATGACTCTAGATCGCGGCGTTGCTCATCGGCGGCTACTGTTGAGGACGGAGTTCAGGTAGTCGGCGAACGCCTCGGCGACTCTAAGCGGCGGCTCGATGACCGTTCTGGCCCAGCCCAGAGAAGGCTGGCGAGATCGCTGACGTCCGGATCGCCCTCGTCGAGATCGCCAGTTTCGTAGCGGCGCGCGAAATCGGTCGGAACGAGCGAGCTGCTGACACGAGAGCCGCCGCAGACGGGTCTACGATCGCGCGATGCCCGTCGCCGACGCGATCCTGCAGCCGTATATCGATGCTCGGACGCTGCCAGAGGCGGAGGAGGAGCTCGATCGCCTCGCCGGTCGCAACGCCGAGCTCCCTGTGCCGCTCGGCGACCTGTACGACGAGCTCGCCGGGGCCGCGGCTGACGATGACGAGTATGAGCTGGCGGCCCGGCTGGAGGCGAAGGCGATCAAGGCGGGTTGCCGGCACCGGCTCGTCGCGCGAGAGATGCGAGGCTGGTACCTCCTGAAGTCCGGCGCTACGGACGAGGGCGAGGCGCTCTTCCGCGAGCTGCTGACGGAGCGCCCGAACGATGCCGACGTCCGGATCACGCTGGGTCATGCACGCTCGGATGCGGGCCTGCAGGACGCGGCCCTCGACGCGTTTGACGACGCGCTGGCTGCCGCGAAGCGGCGGGGCTACCGCAAGGAGATCGACCGCGCTCGGGTCGAGCGTCGGGCCGAGCGGGAGCACGTCGGGCTCGAGCTCGACGAGGACGATCGCCTCGCGCCTGCGCCAACGCCGCCGCGAGGAGGTCCGATCGCGTGGGCCGTGGCCTGGTTCCCGCCCAACCAGAGAGAGGCCGCCCTCGAGCATTGGCCCGACCTCGCCGAGGATCTCGCCGATCCTGACCGCTACGCGGTACACATCGAGACGCAGTTGCGAAATCTCCACACCGCCCTCGGATGCCGGCCCGCCGTGGCGCCGATCGTCGTCGATGAATTCAGTGGATGGGCCGCCGAGGAGGGCTATGACGCCGGCAGCGGCGAAGCACGGAGCGTGTACGCAGCCGAGATCAATCGGACGGGCCGAGCGATCCCATGGCCGCCGGGTCGCAACGACCCGTGCTGGTGCCGATCGGGCCGCAAGTACAAGCGCTGCTGTGGCCGCGCTTGAAGTGATGGCGCGGCGGCCGGCTCACCGCTGCAGCGGGTCTACGCGGCGGTCCTAATCGGTCTGATCAAGCCAGAGCAGGGCCCGCCAGGCCGCTGACGGCGGTCTCGTCCTCGTCGGGTTCGCCCGCTCTGTAGGGCGTACGAAATCGTCGACTGATTGGCCTGACCGCGCTCCACTTCGACCATGTCGAGCGCGAACCCGCCTTTGAGGAACCAGCCCTCGGGCGCCACCGCCTGCAGGCGGGCGAGGAGCCGCTCGAAGACCACGCGCTTCCGCAGCCTCGAGAAGCCGACGCCTTCGGACTGCTCGTTCTTCAAGCGCGTCTCCAAGGCGGTGCGAAACGCGCTGGCGGACGCGTACTTCACGACATCGCCGTAGGCGACGGCACGCAGCCGGCGGCTGCCAGGTGGCGGGCAGCGCTCATTCAGGCGCGGGAGCGTCGTCTGGCCGCGCTGCAGCGCCTGGCGGACAGCGAGATCAACTCGATGCCCGCGAGGGCCGCGAACTCTTGGATCGCCAATCGCGTCGCGGCCTCCACGCCGACCAACGACCTCCTGCTTGCTCGCCCGCACCAACGGACAACCAGGCTCCATGCTCGCCCGGACACCGACGGACCAACCGCCCGGGGGTGCATTTTCAACCGGCGCGCGGGGGTGAGTATTCATGCGGCGCCGACGCGACGGCGGAGGCCGCTTTCGTTCCTGCGTGGGAATCAGCGCTCGCTCGGGGCGGCAGGCCGCCTGGCGTGTCGTGATTTGCGGCTCCGTACGCGCTCGCGAGGGCTGCGAGGAGCGTGAGGAACTCGGCCCATTCGGGGCCGTCCCAGCCGTGCGAGCCCACGGCATGTGCGCCGATCGTGAAGGCTCCTGAGAACAATGCAGCCCACCACTTGCGCGTCGGCAGCCACGTCTGCGGATGCTCATCGTGCGCCACGCCGTCGAGGCCCGTCTCGATCGCGTCCATGTGATCTCTATGAACGTGCGGCTGTCAACGGCCATCGGTTTCTCCCCAGCGGCGGCCATCGAACCTCCCCACCGGCGGACATGTTCTCTCCCCGCTGGTGGCCATCGGTTCTCCCCGCTTGGGGTGGCGCGTCGGTCGTCGCGGAGCCGAGCCCGTAGGGATGTGATGAAGCGGCGGCGTCCGGGACGCTGGTGAGGATCGCGGTCGCTTTGTTATCGACCCCCCAGTGGGAGGCTTCGTGCTGGCAGCGATCGACATTCACAAGGCCGTCTTTCAGGCGGCGGTGCTGGATCCGGCCGACGGTGAGATCACCGAGCAGCGCTTCAAGGCATCGAGAGAGGCGCTTGTGGCGTGGATCGAGCAGTGGGACGGCGAGCTCGAGGTCGTCGCGGTCGAGGCGACGACGGGCTGGCGTTGGGTCGCGCGCGAGCTTCAAGGTCGCGGCATCGAGGTGCGACTGACCGACCCGGGCCAGGCGAGCGCGTTGCAGGGCGCGCGCAAGCGCCCGAAGAACGACCGTCTCGATGCGCGCTGGCTGGTGATGCTGCTCGCGCGCGAGCTGCTGCCCGAGGCGTGGCTGGCCCCGGAGGAGATCCAGCGCCTGCGCGACAAGACGCGGCTGCGTAAGGCGTTGACCGATGACCACACCCGCTGGGCGCAGCGGCTGCATGCGGTGCTGGTGCACGAGGGCTGGTCGTGCTCGCGCGGGTCGCTGTTGACCGTCGCTGGCCGGCGCTGGGTCGCGGCGCTGCGGTTGCATCCCGGCGCGCGCGCCCAGGTCGAGACGATGCTCACCGTGATGGCGGCGCTCGCGCACCAGATCGATCTGTTGGACTGCGAGTTGCGGCGGCTGGCCAAGACCGACGAGCGGCTGCGAGCATTGCAGGGGATATTCGGGATCGGGCCGATCCTGGCGTGCACGATCCTCGCCGAGATCGGCGACGCCAAGCGCTTCCGTCGCGCCCGCCAGGTCGTGCGCGCCGCGGGTCTGGACCCGGTCGTTCGCGATTCCGCCGACAAGCAGCGCCGCGGCCAGCTCGCCAAGCAGGGCGCGCCATGCCTGCGCTGGGCGCTCGTCGAGGCCGCCCAGCACGCCCGCCGCAAGAACAGCCCCGATCACGAACTGTTCCAGCGCCGCCGCGGTCACGACGGCGCGAACCCGGCGACACTGAGCGTCGCGCGCAAGATCGGCAAGCGCGCCTTCCACGTCCTGCGCGAGCTCGAGGCTCAGGGCGCCTGAGCCGCCGGCGCCGGGTGGCTGCCGCCCATCAGGACGGAGGGGTCAGCGGGCGCGGCGGGCTCCGGGCCTCGGCTGGCGACCAACGGTCGCCCCGGTAGGGAATGAGCCGCCGCAACACCAGCCCCGATCACATCCTGCGCCGCATCGCGAGCGCCGATATAGGCCTGGGCGATCACGCAGCCGCCTCGCGCCGACATCCGCGACGACCGCGACCACCACCGCTTGACGTCGGTCACCGCTTCATATAGGCGAGGCGGAGCGGCGATCGGCGCGCTGCGCGCGGGTCAGCTGAGGGGCATCACCCCCTTGCCGGCGGTCGCCTGGGCGAGTCGGTAGCTGTCGGTGCCGTCGGTCAGGAGCACGTGGGCGTGGTGCAAGAGTCGGTCGACGGTGGCGGTCGCGAGCGTCTTGGGCATCAGCTCGTCGAAGCCGGCCGGGTGGATGTTGCTGGTGAGCGCGATCGAGCGTTTCTCGTAGGCGGCG
>JBKOYW010000311.1:0-3859 GCA_046744275.1 Actinomycetota bacterium | reverse complement strand
CGGCTGGACGGTCGGGGACGACGCCGGCCGCGGCTGGCGGCGCATGGTCGCCAGCCCTCGACCGCTCGCGGTGCTCGGCGCCGACCACGTGTGCGCGCTGCTCGACCGGCACGCGGTGGTGATCGCGGCCGGGGGCGGCGGGATCCCGGTGCGTGGCGATCGCATCGGTGTGGCGGGCGTGGTGGATAAGGACCGCTGCTCGGCCGAGCTCGCGCTCGCGATCGGCGCCGACCTGCTGGTGCTGTGCACGGGCGTGCCGCGCGTGGCGCTCGACTACGGCACGCGCTGGGAGCGCGAGCTGGCGGTGATCACGGTCGCCGACGCCGAGCGCGCGCTGGCCGAGGGCGAGTTCCCGCCGGGCAGCATGGGACCGAAGATCGAGTCGGCGGGCCGCTTCGTCGAGGCCGGCGGCGGCCGCGCGGTGATCACCTCGCCGGGCCGGCTCCGGGCCGCGGTCGACGGCGAGGACGGCACGTGGGTCGTCCACGACCGCGAGGCGGCGCAGGCGTGAGGGTCCGGGTCGTCCGCAACCGCTACGTCGACAGCGTGCGGCTGATGAAGGTCGCGGCCGACGTGCGGTCGCGGGACGGCGTCGTCACCTGCGAGGCGGTCATGGGCACGCCGGCGAACCTGCGTGCGCTCGGCATCGACGCCGACGCCGGGCCGGCCGACGTCGTGATCGCGGTCGACGGGCCGGACGAGGCCCTCGACGCCGCCGAGCGCGCCCTGTCGGCGGCGGACGAGCCCGCGGCCGAGATGCGCGCGGCGCTGCCGCGGTCGCTGGCCGCCACCGAGGCCAATGTCGCGCTGATCTCCGTCCCCGGCGAGTACGCGGTGCTCGAGGCGCACCGGGCGCTCACGTGCGGCATGCACGTCTTCCTGTTCTCCGACCACGTGGCGGTCGAGGACGAGGTCGCGCTCAAGCGCCGCGGCGCCGGGCGCGGGCTGCTGGTGATGGGCCCCGAGTGCGGCACGGCGATGCTCGGCGGCGTTGGTCTCGGCTTCGCGAACGAAGTGCGGCGCGGGCCGGTCGGGATCGTCGCCGCGGCCGGGACGGGCGCGCAGGAGGCGAGCGTGCTGCTCGACCGCGCCGGCAGCGGCGTCTCGCAGATCGTCGGCGTCGGCGGCCGCGACCTGTCGGCGGACGTCGGCGGGATCATGTTCCGGCAGGGCATGGAGCTCTTGGCGGCCGACGACAGGACCGACACTCTGTTGCTCGTCTCCAAGCCGCCGGACCCCGACGCGGTCCGCGCGCTCGGAGACGTCGACGTCGGCGGCAAGCGCGTGGTCGCCGCGTTCGTCGGCTGGGACGGCGGAGACGCGCCGTTCGAGGTCCACCCCACGCTCGAGACCGGCGCCTGCGCGGCGGCCGGCGCGGACCCGCCCGCGGACGGCGCCCACGAGCTCCCGCGCGGCGGCGACCTGCTCGGCCTCTTCTCCGGCGGCTCGCTCGCGTACGAGGCGCAGACCATCCTCGGCCCCGGCCATCGCATCGTCGACCTCGGCGAGGAGGAGTACACGCAGGGCCGCCCGCATCCGATGGTCGACCTCGAGCTGCGACGGCGGATGCTGCGCGAGGACGGCCCGCGGGCCGGCTGCGTGCTGCTCGACGTCGTGCTCGGCCACGGCTCGCATCCCGACCCCGCCGGCGAGCTGGCCGACACCCTCGAGGACCTCGCGCGGGAGCGGCCGGTGATCGCGCACGTGTGCGGCACCGACGCTGACCCGCAGGACGCGCGCCGGCAGGAGGCGACCCTGCGGGAGGCCGGCGTCGTGGTCGCGCCGACGAACGCGGCGGCGGCGCGACTGGCGAAGAGGGTTGTGGCGGCGCCGTGAGGATCGCCATGCTCACCTACTCGGTCAAGCCGCGCGGGGGCGTCGTGCACGCGCTCGAGGTCGCCGAGGCGCTGGCGCGCCGCGGCCACACCGTCGAGCTCGCCGCGCTCGCCCGCCACGGCGAGGAGCTGTTCCGGCCCGCGGGCGTGCCGCTGCACCTCGTGCGCCACGTGCCGCTCGACGCGCCGTTCGACGAGCGGATCCAGCGGATGCTCGAGATCTACGCGGAGGGCCTGCGGCCGATCCTCGGCGCCGGGGGCTACGACGTCGTGCACTCCCAGGACTGCCTGTCCGCCAACGCGGCGCTCGCACTGCGCGACGACGGCGTCGTCGACCACGTGATCCGCACGGTGCACCACGTCGACGACTTCACGTCGCCGTCGCTGATCGCGTGCCAGGACCGGTCGATCCTCGACCCCGACCGCGTGCTGTGCGTGTCGGCGCCGTGGGTCGAGCGGCTGGCGGACGAGTTCGGCGTCCACGCCGAGCTCGTGTGCAACGGCGTCGACGCCGAGCGCTACCGCCCGGCGCGAGATGCCGCCGAGCGCGCGGAAGCGCGGATCGAAGCCGGGCTCGGCGACCGCTTCACGGTGATGACGGTCGGCGGGATCGAGCCGCGCAAGGGCTCGCTGACGCTGCTGGACGGCTTCGCCGCGCTCCGCGGGCTCGTCCCCGAGCGCGACCCGCTGCTGCTGATCGCCGGCGGCACCACGCTGTTCGACTACCGGCACGAGCGCGACCGCTTCGCCGAGCGGGCCGTCGCGCTCGGCGTCGACGCGCACGTGCGAGTGCTCGGGCCGCTCGAGGCGGAGACGATGGAGCGGCTGTTCCGGGCCGCAGACGTGTTCGCCTTCCCGTCGGTCCGCGAGGGCTTCGGGCTGGCCGCGCTGGAGGCGCTCGCCGCCGAGCTGCCGGTGGTCGCGACAGACCTCGACGTCTTCCGCGGCTTCCTGATCGACCGCGAGAGCGCCCTGCTCGTGCCGCCCGGCGACGGTGAGGCGCTCGGGCGGGCGCTGGCCCGGATCGCGGTCGACCCGGTGCTGGCCGCGCGGCTGCGGGCCGGCGGGCGGCGCGTGGTGCCCGAGCACACGTGGGATGCCGCCGCGGCGGCGCACGAGCGCGTCTACGAGGCGTTCCTGGGAGCGGGCGTTGGCTGAGGCGCTCGAGGTCACCGCCACCTGGGAGGGCGGCTACGCCGTGACCGTCGATGCGCGCGGGCACCGGATCGCCGTCGACGAGCCCGTGAGCGCGGGCGGCGAGAACGGCGGCGCGATGCCGACCGAGGTGTTCTGCGCCGCGCTCGCGAGCTGCTTTTGCATGGCCGTCGCCCACGTCGCGCGCCGCGACGGCTTCGAGCTGCCGGGCGTGACCGTCGAGACACGCGCGGAGCGCGCCGGGCGCGAGCTGCGCTACGGGCGCATCGTCGTCACGACGCGGGCCCCAGTGCCGGCCGGCGACCTGGAGACGCTGATCACGCGCGCCCGCCGCGTGTGCTGGGTGTCGAACACGCTGGCCGACCCGCCCGCCGTCGAGTACCGATCCACGGAGGAACCATGAGCGAGCGTCTGATCGTGATCGGCGGAGGCGGCGCCGGAACGGCCGCCGCCACGATCGCCAAGCGACTGAACCCCGACCTGAAGGTCACCCTCTTCACCGAGTTCCCGGACATCGCCTACTCCCCGTGCGGCATCCCGTTCGTGCACGGCCGCGAGATCGAGAAGTTCGAGAACCTGTTCCTGTCGACCGTCGAGCGCTACATCGAGGACGGGCTCGACATGCGGATGGAGACGACGGTCACCGACCTCGACCTCGACCGCGGCACGGTCACCGCGAAGAACACCCACGAGGGCTTCGACAAGCTCGTGATCGGCACCGGATTCACGTGGGAGAAGCCCGACGTGCCGGGCGCCAACCTCGAGGGGCTGCACTACGTCAAGGACATCCGCGCCGCGATGCTGTTCGACGAGCAGCTCGAGGGGATGAAGCGCGTCACCGTGATCGGCGCGACGCCGCTCGGCGTCGA
>JBKOYW010000341.1:0-9104 GCA_046744275.1 Actinomycetota bacterium | reverse complement strand
GTCGTGCACCGCGTGCTCTTCCTGGAGGCCGACCAGCAGACGCTGCTGAGCCGCTACAAGGAGACCCGCCGGCGCCATCCGCTCGTGCCTCACGGCAACGTAGTCGACGGCATCCGTCGCGAGACGGAGCTGATGGCACCGGTCCGCCAGCGCGCCGACACGTGCATCGACACCAGCGGTCTGAGCGCGACCGGCCTGCGTCGCAAGGTCGCCGACGAGCTGCTCGAGCGCGAGGCGCCGCGCCGCCTCGCGGTCACGTTCACGTCGTTCGGGCACAAGTACGGCCCGCCGCGCGACCCCGACCTTGCGTTCGACGTGCGCTTCCTGCCGAACCCGCACTACGAGGCCGATCTGCGCCCGCTGACGGGGTTCGACCAGCGGATCGTGGACTACGTCGGCCGCGACGGGCGCCTGCAGGAGTTCTACGACCACATCGTCCCGCTGCTCGAGTACCTGCTGCCGCAGTACATCGCCGAGGGCAAGGCGCACCTCGTCGTCGCGATCGGCTGCACGGGCGGCCGGCACCGCTCGGTCGCGATCGCCGAGCACCTCGCGGCGGCCTTCCGCGATCGCGACGAGTACTTCGTCGAGGTCCAGCACCGGGATGTCGACCGGCTGCCGCTACGCCGGGCCGGGTAGCCTTCCTGCCCGTCTTTTCATAACGCAAAGATCCAATTCAGGGGAGAACGCTGATGCCCGTACGGGTCGGGATCAACGGGTTCGGCCGCATCGGTCGCAACGTGTTCCGCGCCGCGCAGGAGTCCGACGCCGACATCGAGGTCGTCGCGGTCAACGACATCACGGACGCGGGGACGCTCGCGCACCTGCTCAAGTACGACTCGGTCTTCGGGCCGTTCCCGGGCACCGTCGAGGTGCGCGACGGCGCGCTCGCGATCGACGGCCGCGAGGTCAAGGTGCTCGCCGAGCGCGACCCGGCGGCGCTGCCGTGGGCCGACCTCGGCGCCGAGGTCGTGATCGAGTAGTCAGGCCTCTTCACCAAGCGCGACGACGCCGCCAAGCACCTCGACGCCGGCGCCAAGAAGGTGATCATCTCCGCGCCCGCCACCGAGCCGGACGCCACGGTCGCCCTCGGCGTCAACTTCGACGACACCTACGACGCCGACAACCACCACGTCATCTCCAACGCGTCGTGCACGACCAACTGCCTCGCGCCGGTCGCCAAGGTGCTCAACGAGACGGTCGGGATCGAGCGCGGCCTGATGACCACGATCCACGCCTACACCGCGGACCAGCGGCTCCAGGACGCCCCGCACAAGGACCTGCGGCGCGCCCGCGCGGCCGCGATCAACCTCGTGCCCGCCTCGACGGGCGCCGCCAAGGCGATCGGCCTCGTCGTCCCCGAGCTCCAGGGCAAGCTGCACGGCATCGCCGTCCGCGCGCCCGTGCCGACCGGCTCGGTCGTCGACCTCACCGTCACCGTGTCGCGCGAGACCACGGTCGACGAGATCAACGACGCATTCCGCTCACGCGCCGACAGCGGCCCGCTGACCGGCATCCTCCAGTACACCGAGGACCCGATCGTGTCCTCGGACATCGTCAAGTCGCCGTACTCGTCGATCTTCGACTCCGGGCTGACCTCCGTGCTCGAGGGCACGATGGTCAAGGTCATCGCCTGGTACGACAACGAGTGGGGCTACTCGAACCGCTGCGTGGAGCTGGCCCAGAAGGTGCTGGTGCGTGCGCACGCTTGAGGACCTCGACGTCGACGGAAAGCGCGTCCTCGTCCGGGTGGACTTCAACGTTCCGCTGGACGAGGACCGCAACATCACCGACGACTCGCGCATCCGCGCGGCGCTGCCGACCCTGACGGAACTGCGCGAGCGAGGCGCGCGGCTGCTGCTGGCAGCTCACCTCGGGCGGCCGAAGGACCGCGAGCCGGAGTTCTCGCTGCGGCCGGCGGCCGAGCGGCTGTCCGAGCTGCTCGGCACGGAGGTGCAGCTCGCCGACGACCTCGACCACGTCCCGGACGGCGACCTGGTCATGCTCGAGAACGTCCGCTACGAGAAGGGCGAGACCAAGAACGACCCGGAGCTGGCCGAGCGCTACGCGGCGCTCGCCGACGCCTACGTCAACGACGCGTTCGGCGCCGCCCACCGCGCGCACGCCTCGACGGAGGCGGTCGCGCACCTGCTCCCGAGCGCCGCCGGACGGCTGCTCGAGCGCGAGGTGTCGACGCTGCGCGGCATCCTCGACGATCCGGAGCGCCCGCTGGTGGCGGTGGTCGGCGGCGCCAAGGTGACCGACAAGATCGGCGTGCTCGAGGCGTTCCTCGATCGCGCCGACGAGATCCTGATCGGTGGCGCCATGTGCTTCCCGTTCTTCAAGGCGCAGGGCCACTCGGTCGGCGACTCGCTGTGCGAGGAGGAGGGGATCGAGCCCGCCCGGCGCGTCATGGGCAGCGAGAAGCTGCGCCTCCCGGTCGACCTCATCGCCGGCCGCGAGTTCTCCGCCGACACCGAGCTGAAGACGATCGACGGCGTCGACGTGCCGGAGGGATGGATGGGGCTCGACATCGGCGCCCGCACCGCCGATCGCTACGCGGACAGCGTGGCGAAGGCCGGCACGGTGTTCTGGAACGGCCCGATGGGCGCGTTCGAGCTGGCGCCATTCGCGGCGGGCACGAAGGCGGTCGCGGAGGCGATCGCGGCCACCGGCGCGACCACCGTGGTCGGCGGCGGCGACTCCGCGGCGGCGCTCGCGCAGTTCGGTCTCGCCGACGACGTGGACCACCTGTCCACCGGCGGCGGCGCCTCGCTAGAGCTGGTCGAGGGCAAGCCGCTGCCGGGCGTGGAGGCGCTCACGTGAGCCGCAAGCCCTTCATCGCCGCCAACTGGAAGATGCAGAAGACGATCGGTGAGGCGGAGGCGTACATCCAGGCGCTGCTGCCGAAGGTCGGCGCCGTCGGCGACGTCGAGGTCGTCATCTGCCCGCCTTACCTCGCGCTTCAGGCGATGGTCGACTCGGCGCGTGGGTCGAGCGTTCAGGTCTACGCCCAGAGCATGCACGAGGCCGACGAGGGCGCGTTCACCGGCGAGGTGTCGGCGCCGATGCTCGCCGAGATCGACGTCCAGGGCGTGATCCTCGGCCACTCCGAGCGCCGCCAGTACTACAACGAGACCGATCGCGCGCTCCAGCTGAAGGTCCCGCGGGCGCTCGAGGCGGGTCTGACGCCGCTGCTGTGCGTGGGCGAGACCGAGGAGGAGCGCGAGCGCGGCGACACCGAGCGCAAGCTGCGCCACCAGGTCCAGGAGGCGCTGGAGAAGGTCGCCAAGGACCGCCTGGCCGACGTGGTGATCGCCTACGAGCCGATCTGGGCGATCGGGACGGGCCTCGTGGCCACGCCCGAGCAGGCCCAGGAGGCGATCGCGTTCGTGCGCGCGCTGGTCGAGGATCGCGACAAGGCCGCCGGCGAGGCCGTACGGATCCTCTACGGCGGCTCGCTGAAGCCCGCCAACGCGCCGGAGCTGCTCGCGCTGCCGGACGTCGACGGGGCGCTGGTGGGCGGTGCGAGCCTCGACCCGGGGAGCTTCGCGGAGATCGTCGAGGCCGCCCGCGCATGACTTACGAGAGGCCGGATGCCGAAAGTCGCCATCAGGACGCGGGGCTGGATGCCCCGCGGAGGACTCTTTCCCAGGTCGCGCTCATCATCCTCGACGGCTGGGGCCTGGCGCCGGACGGCCCGGGCAACGCGATCTCGCTCGCCGACACCCCGGTGTTCGACGAGCTGTGGGCGGAGCACCCCCACACCCAGCTCACGGCCAAGGCCGAGGCGGTCGGGTTGCCGGAGGGCCAGATGGGCAACTCCGAGGTCGGCCATCTCAACCTCGGCGCCGGCGCGATCGTGCCGCAGGATCTCGCGCGGATCGACCAGGCGATCGAGGACGGCTCGCTGGCCGACAACGAGACGCTGCAGGCGGCGATGCGGGACGCGCCGCGCGTGCACCTCATCGGCCTGGTGTCGACCGGCGGCGTGCACTCGTCCCACCGGCACCTGAACGCGCTGGTCGAGCTGGCCGGCAAGCGGGGCGTCGAGGACCTCGTCGTCCACGCGTTCACCGACGGGCGCGACACCTCGCCGACCTCGGGCGCCCAGGCGCTCGCCGACCTCGAGCGCAGGCTGGACGGGATCGGCCGCGTCGGCTCCGTCGTCGGCCGCTACTTCGCGATGGACCGCGACGGGCGCTGGGACCGGACGGAGAAGGCTGTGAAGCTGCTCGTCGACGGCGAGGGCGACCACCACGCCGACACCGGCGAGGAGGCCGTGAAGGCGGCGTACGAGCGAGACGAGACGGACGAGTTCATCACGCCGACGACGGTCGGCGAGGAGGCGCGGATCCGCCCGGGCGACTCCGTCATCGCGTTCAACTTCCGCCCCGACCGCATGCGCCAGATCACGACCAAGCTGACGGAGACCGTCGACCGCTACACGACGATGGCCGAGTACGACGAGGACTGGGACTTTCCGATCCTGTTCCCGCCCAAGCGGCCGGACATCACGATCGCGCAGATCATCTCCGATCTCGGCAAGCGCCAGCTCCACGTCGCCGAGACCGAGAAGTACCCCCACGTCACGTACTTCTTCAACGGCGGCGAGGAGGACCCGTACGAGGGCGAGATCCGCGAGCTCGTGCCCTCCCCGCGCGACGTGCCGACCTACGACCACAAGCCGGAGATGAGCGCGCGCGAGGCGGCCGCCGCGTTCGTGAAGCACTGGAAGGCCGACGACCCGGCGTTCGCGATCATCAACTTCGCCAACCCCGACATGGTCGGCCACACCGGCGTGATCGAGGCGGCGGTGAAGGCGGTCGAGACCGTCGACGGCTGCCTCGGCGACGTGGTCGAGGCGGTCCATGGCAGCGGCGGCGCGTGCGTCATCACCGCCGACCACGGCAACTGCGACCACATGCTCGAGAAGGACGGGTCGGTCAACACGGCGCACTCGCTCAACCCGGTCCCGTTCATCGTGACCGCGGACGGCGCCGCGCTGGACGGCGAGGGGATCCTCGCGGACGTCGCGCCCACGATCCTCGAGCTGCTCGGCATCGACCAGCCGGAGCAGATGACGGGCCGCTCGTTGCTGGCGTAGGCTGCGGCCGGTATGGGGGAGCGCGAGAGCTATGCCCCGGGCACGTTCTGTTGGGCGGACCTCGGCACTACCGACGCGGACGCGGCGAAGGCGTTCTACACGCGCGTGTTCGGCTGGGAGGCGGTCGACGCGGAGGTCGGCGACGCCGGCACGTACACGACGTTCAAGCTCGACGGGCGCGACGTCGCGGCGATGTACGAGATGGGCGAGGAAGATCGCGCCTCGCTCACCCCGCACTGGTCCTCGTACGTGTCCGTTGAGGACGTCGACGCGCTCGCCCCGCGCGTCCGCGAGCTCGGCGGCGAGGTGCTGGCCGAGCCGTTCGACGTCATGCAGGCCGGCCGGACCGCCGCGCTGCGCGACCCGACCGGCGCGACCCTGCATCTGTGGCAGCCGCGCGAGCAACTCGGCGCCGGCCGCGTCAACGATCCCGGCTGCATGGTCTGGAACGAGCTGGCCTCACCGGACCCGGCCCGCGCGCGTGACTTCTTCGCCGAGCTGCTCGGCTGGACGGTCGAGCCGGAGGAGTCCGGCTACGGCGTGATCCGGCTCGACGGCGCGATCAACGGCGGCATGCGGCCGCTCCAGGACGACGAGCCGACCCACTGGCTCGTCTACTTCACGGTCGCCTCGTGCGACGAGACGGTCGCCGCGATCCGCGAGGCCGGCGGCAGCGTCATCGCCGGCCCGATGAGCACGCCGGTCGGCCGCGTCGCGGCGGTGAGCGACCCGCAGGGAGCCGCCTTCGCCCTCTTCGAGGGCCAAGTCGACCCCTAGCCGGTTGAGCGCGCAACCACCCGGCGGTAACCTACGGACGATGCCGTCGTCGACCACAACCGAACCCATCAAGGAGCTCACTGCGGAGGAGCTCGGCGCGTGGCGGGGATTGCTGCGGGTGCACAGCGCGCTCGTGAAGGCGCTCGACGCGCAGCTGCTCGCCGGCCACGACCTCCCGCTCACGTCGTACGAGGTGCTGATCAACCTGCAGGCGGCGCCCGACCGGCGCCGCCGGATGGCGGAGCTGGCCGACGGCGTGCTGCTCTCGCGCTCGGGGATGACGCGCCTCGTCGACCGGCTCGAGCGGGAGGGACTGCTCGAGCGCGACGCCTGCGTCTCCGACGGCCGCGGGACGTTCGCCGTGCTCACCGACAAGGGCGAGGCGCTGCTCGCCGAGGCACGCCGTACGCATCTCGACGGGGTGCGGGAGCGGTTCCTGCGCCACTTCACCCCGGCCGAGCTCGAGGAGCTCGCGGGGCTCTGGAACCGGGTCCTGCCGGGAGCGGCTGATCTTAGTCGAAGCGACTAAGAAACTTGACAAGAACCCACTGAGATCTTCTACAATGGGGATGAGGTTTCACCCACCCCGTCTATGGAGGATCGACCTATGACCATTGTGCGTTGGGAGCCGCTTCGTGAGCTCGGCTCGCTCCAGAACGAGATGAACCGTCTCTTCAACACCGTCTTCGACACGCCCTCCCCGAGCAACGCCGGCACGCTGCGCCGCTGGATGCCGGCCATGGACCTCGTGGAGTCCGGCGACCACTTCGTCCTGCGCGCCGATCTGCCCGGCATGAGCGAGGAGGACGTCAAGATCGAGTTCGAGGACGGCACGCTGACCGTCTCGGGCGAGCGTAAGGCGGAGCACGAGGAGAAGGAGGAGGGCTACTACCGCGTCGAGCGCGCGTTCGGCAGCTTCTCCCGCACGCTGACGCTCCCCAAGGGCATCGACGCCGACGCCGTCAGCGCGAGCTTCGACCGCGGCGTGCTCGAGATCCGCATCCCGAAGCCCGAGGAGAGCAAGCCGCGCCGGATCGAGATCGGCGGCGCCGGCCAGCAGACGATCGAGGCGTAGACGCCTTCACGCTCCGGGCGCCCCGAGCGCCCGGAGCAACCCGCCGCGTCCGCGATCCCGAACGGATACGCGATCGTGCGCAGGGAGGCGCCCGCGAGCTCCTCCAGGCGCTCGCGCCCCTCGGTCACGGCGCGCCGCAGCGCGTCGTCGTCGAGCCGGTCGAGCGCCTCGTGGTCGCGCGTGTGGAAGCCGATTTCGAAGCCGCCGGCCGCGAGCGCGCGAACGCCGTCCTCGCGCAGCCCCGGCTCCGGGCGACCGCGCTCGAGCAGCGCGGCCGTCAGCGCGTCACGCTCGTCGCGCGGTCGCGCGCGGATCACTTCGGCGAGGCGGTGCGGCGTCGGGTTCTCGGCACGCGGCAGCAGTGGGTCGTCGGCGGGCATCCCGGCGTCGAGCGCGGCCTGGAGCGCCTGCCAGAAGAACGGACCCGGGTTGCCGCCGAGGAAGAACGTCGCCGGCAGGTCGAGGTGCCGCAGCAGCCGGGCCGTCTCGCCCGCGTGCACCGCGAGGTCGTCGTCGAACGTGACCGCGAGCGGGAACCGCTGCTCGCGCCTCCGCGTGGCGATGGCCTCGGCGAGCTCGCCGGCCCGCACGAGCCGGTAGCGGGCGCGCACGTGGCGGAGCTGGTCGGCGAACAGCCGCGTCCCGAGCGCGGGCACGAGCGCCCAGCCGGCGCGCCCCTGCGGATCGCCGACGCGGTGGTAGCAGAGCGCGAGCCCGACGCGGCCATCCGCGGCCGCGCGGACGACGGCGACGACCAGCCGCTGGAACCGGCGCAGCATCGCCCGGAAGACTAGGGTCCAGCGCCCTCGTGTCCGTCCTGGAGATCCACAGCCGCGACCCCGGTTCGCGCGCCCGCAGCGGGACCCTGCGCCTCGCGCACGGCGACGTCCGCACGCCCGCCTTCGTCCCGCTCGCCACCAAGGCGGTGGTCAAGACGCTCGAGGTGCGCGAGGCCGGCGATCTGGGGTACGACATGGTGCTCGGCAACACGTTCCACTTGTTCCTGACTCCCGGCCACGACCTCATCGCGGAGCTCGGCGGCCTGCACCGGTTCATGCGCTGGGAGCGGCCGGTGATCACCGACTCGGGCGGCTTCCAGGTCTTCTCGATGGGCCACGGCGCGGTCGCCGACGAGATCAAGGGCCGCGCGCCCCAGACCGCCTCCGGCGAGCGCGCCGGCGCGATCCTGCGGATCGAGGAGGAGGGCGTGACGTTCCGCTCCTACCTCGACGGCTCGTCGAAGTTCATCGGCCCCGAGACCTCGATGGAGATCCAGGCTGCGCTCGGCTCCGACATCGCGCTCGTGTTCGACGAGTGCACGCCGTTTCACGGCGGCCGCGACTACACCGCCCGCTCGACCGAGCGCACCCACCGCTGGCTCGACCGCTGCCTGGCCTGGCACGCCGACCACGGTCCCGAGGACCAGGTCGTCTACGGGATCGTCCAGGGCGGCGTCGAGGAGGACCTGCGGCGGGAGTCGGCGCAGGAGGTCGCCGCGCGGCCGGTCGGCGGCATCGCGATCGGCGGCACGCTCGGGCAGGACAAGGACCAGATGTTCGAGGTCGTCGAGTGGGCGATGCAGGAGCTCGACGAGCAGCGCCCGCGCCACCTGCTGGGGATCGGCGAGATCGACGACCTCGTGCGCGGGGTCGAGCTCGGCATCGACACCTTCGACTGCGCGATGCCGACCAGGATCGGCCGCCACGGGATGGCCGTCGTGCCCGACCCGGGCGCGCGCTGGCGCGCCGACCTCGCCAAGGGCCGCTACCGCGCCGCCGACGAGCCGGTGCTCGACGGCTGCCCGTGCCCGGCCTGCGCGCACGGCTATAGCCGTGCGTACCTGCACTACCTGCTCAAGGCGCGCGAGCAGACCGCGCAGCGGCTGCTGACCCTGCACAACCTCGCGTACCTGCAGCTGCTGATGGCGGCCCTGCGCGACGCCATCGATGGCGGGCGGTTCGCGGATGCCGCCGCCGCGGTCCGCTCCGGCGCGGCGCCGTGGGAGCTCGGATGAGCGACGCGGCCCGCTTCAAGGCCTTCGAGGCCGCCGGCTGGAGCGAGCGGGCGGCCACGTTCGAGACGCTCGTGGCGCGGGCGACGGGTGAGGCCATCGAGCCGCTGCTCGACGCGGTCGGCGTGCACGCC
>JBKOYW010000368.1:0-4011 GCA_046744275.1 Actinomycetota bacterium | reverse complement strand
GGAGGCCTGCGTCTCGGCCGTCCGGCTCGCGTTCGCGTTCCGGCAGGAGTTCGGCCACGACGTGATGATCGACCTCATCGGCTACCGCCGGTTCGGCCACAACGAGGGCGACGAGCCGGCCTACACGCAGCCGGAGATGGCGGCGATCATCAAGCAGAAGACCCCGGTGCGCGACATCTTCGCGGCCCAGCTCGTCGAGCAGGGCGCGATGACGCAGGAGGAGGCCGACGCGCTCGGTAAGGAGATCTGGGACTCGCTGTCGCGCCGCCACAAGGAGCTCAAGGAGGAGCTGGCCGGCGCCGGCGCCGAGCAGCCGACCGGCGGCTACGAGCTCGACCGCTCGCCCTCCCCGGAGGTCAAGACCGCGGTCGACGCGGACACGCTGCGCTCGCTCAACGACGCGCTGCTGAGCGTCCCCGAGGGCTTCACGATCCATCCGAAGCTCGTTAAGCAGCTCGAGCGGCGGCGCGAGACGGTCGGGCCCGACGGCGGCATCGATTGGGCGCACGCCGAGACGCTCGCGTTCGCCTCGCTGCTCTCCGAGGGCACGCCGGTGCGCTTGACCGGCCAGGACTCCGAGCGCGGGACGTTCTCCCAGCGCCACCTCGTCTACCACGACTTCAAGACCGGCCAGCGGATCTCGCCGATCCAGAGCCTGCCCACGGCGACCGCGCCGATGGAGCTGCACAACTCGCCGCTGTCGGAGATCGCGTGCCTGGGCTTCGAGTACGGCTACTCGATGGAGGCGCCGGAGACGCTCGTGCTGTGGGAGGCCCAGTTCGGCGACTTCGTCAACTCGGCGCAGGTGATCATCGACCAGTTCATCGTGTCGGCGCTGTCCAAGTGGGGCCAGACGACGCGCCTGACGCTGCTGCTCCCGCACGGCTACGAGGGCTCAGGCCCGGAGCACTCCTCCGCGCGGCTCGAGCGGTTCCTGATCCTGGCTGCCGAGGGCAACATCCGCGTCGCGAACCTCACGACGCCGGCGCAGTACTTCCACCTGCTGCGGCGCCAGGCGCGCGTGGCCAAGCAGCGCCCGCTGGTGATCATGACCCCGAAGTCGCTGCTGCGCATGCCGCAGGCGACGTCGCGGATCGAGCACCTGGCCGAGTCGCGCTTCTTCCCCGTGCTGAGCGAGCCGCGGATCGACGTCGAGAAGGTCACCCGCCTGGTCCTCTGCACCGGCAAGATCTACTACGACCTCAAGGGCCACGCGACGCGCGAGAACAACGAGGGCGTCGCGATCTCACGCGTCGAGCTGCTGTACCCGTTCCCGCAGCAGCAGATCCTCGACGAGGTGGCGCGCTACCCGAACCTGCGCGAGGTCGTCTGGGCGCAGGAGGAGCCGCGCAACATGGGCGCGCGCGCCCACATGTCGCCGCGGCTGCTGCACATCCTCCCCTCCCCGCTCGAGTTCGGCTATGTCGGCCGGCCCGAGCGCGCGTCGCCGGGCGAGGGCTACCCGGCCGCCCACACGGTCGAGCAGACGCGCATCATCCGCACGGCGCTCGACGTCTCCAAGCCGATCTCGGTCAACCCGGCGAAGCTGCCGGGAGAGCGGTAGCTCCTCCTCGCCGTCAGGCAGGTGACGGTCGCGCAACTCGGCCGCGGCCGGGTTGTCGGAGCCTGCATGAGAACAGTTCTTGTAAGTGCGCTCATCATCGCGATCGGCGTTCCCGCCGTCGCGCTCGGGGCCGGCGAAGGCCGCTCCCTGATCGCCGGCAAGCGCAACCCCACGGAAGGCTCGCTCACCCGCGAGACGCAGGTCATCTCCCGCAACGGGACGTACTCCACGCGCCAGTCCAACCTCGGGTCGGGTGGAGGGGCGATCTACGGCTGTCGCGCGGGCGACAACGCCGAGCCGTGCATACGCGCCAACAACCTCAACACGGGCCACGCGTTCGAGTTCGAGACCGGCGGCAAGACCGCGGGCGACATCAAGGTGAAGGACGCCGCCGGCGCTCCGTTCACGACCAACGCCACCGGCAAGGTCGCGAACCTCAACGCCGACCGGCTCGACGACAAGGACTCTGCGGACTTCGCCGCGACGGCCGACCTGCTGTTCGCCGCGGTGTCCGAGACAGGCGTACTCGGGGGAAACAAGGGCGCCACCGCGGCCGCGCGGGCGGGCGACGCCACGACGGTGACCTTCGGCCGTGACGTGTCGAAGTGCTCATACACGGCGACGGCGACCGGCAACGCGCCGGAGCCGTTAGCTGTCGCGTCGGCCGGCGCCGCCGCTCCCGCGGCCAACCAGGTCATCGTGACCGAGCCCGCCGCCGCACCCGCGGTCGGGTTCCATCTGCAGGTGATCTGCTAGCGCCCCAGCGCCCGCCGGACCTCGGGTCCGGCGGGCGCGAAGGTCGGCGACAGCCGCTCGAGCAGGACGCCCCAGCCCGGATGGGAGTCGATCGCGCGCCGCACGGCGTCGACCCCCGCCTCGAGGTCGCCCGCGTGCGCCAGCGCGAGGCCGGCCCAGAACAGCAGCTCGTCGGACTCGGGCGCCATCCCGGCGGCGCGGCGGTACAGCTCGCCGGCGTCGGCCGGGCGGTCGGCGGCCAGCAGCTCGTCGGCCCGGCCGGCCAGCTCGTACGCGCGCTGGAGCTCGTACAGGCGCCGCAGCTCGCGCAGCGGGTCGGGATGATCCTCCACCCGCAGGTCGACGCGCGCCTGCCACGCCTCGCCCTCGGGCGGCACGACCAGCAGGGCGGCGGACTGGCGTCCGCGCACGTCGCCGCCCTCCGCCTCGGCGCCGTCCAGCGCCGCCAGCAGCCGGGCGGCGAGCTCGCCGTCCGCGTGCTCGAACGCGGCCGACATGGCCGCCGGGACCGTGTCGCGGGCCATCATGTTGGCCTGGCAGGTCCAGTGCGCGCCGACCGCGCCGCCGGCGCACGGGATGCAGTCCGGCCCGGTGTGGACCGCCGCGTCGCCCTCGGCGTCGACCACGCCGACCTGGCGCACGGCGCCGAGCGGGTCGGCCGCGATCAGCTCCGCGAGTGCCTCGCTTGCGCTCTTGCCGTCGGCGATCCGGTCAAGCGCATGCGGGCCGTGGGCCGGCTCGACCACCGACTGCGTCGCGGCCGCGCCGACGCCCGGCCGCGCCCACGCGCACAGCGAGCCGACGGAGAACCAGTGCGACTGGACCGCCACTCCGAGCTCCCCCGTGGCCGGGTCGAGGGCGACGATCGAGTACGTCCCGTGGCGCATCGCGCGAGGATATCCGCCATGTCCGACCGCGCCGCGCGCGTCATCGCCCGCATCCGCGACACCCCGCCGGGGTTCGTGCGCGCCTACGGCGACGTGTCGCCGGGCGCCCCGCGGTTCGCCGGGACCGTGCTGAGCGACTGCGACGACCCGACCGTGCCGTGGCACCGGATCGTGCGCGCGGACGGGTCGCTGGCCAAGGGCGCCCGCCAGCGCGCGCTGCTCGAGGCGGAGGGCGTCCCGTTCCGTGGCGACCGGGTCGACATGCGCGTGGCGCGGCTGCCCGAGTGACCGCAACTCGGCCGAACGGGCGGGGTATGAGAGGGTCATGGGGCACGGGCTGATGCGCGTCGCGGTCGTCGGCGCCCTCGTGGCGGCGAGCGCCCTGACGCTGGACGGTGACCGGAGCGCGGCGCAGGCCGGGCCGGTGAGCGCGTTCCCGGCGCCCGGCACGCGCGCGGCCCAGCGCGGAACCGAGATCAGCCTGCGCGGCGTGCCGCCCGATGCGATCGGCGCCGTCGAGGTCACCGGCTCGGCCAGCGGCCGGCGTACGGGCACGCTCCAGCCCCATGCCGACGGGCGCGGCGCGAGCTTCGTCGCATCCGGCCGGTTCCGCCCCGGCGAGCGCGTCACGGTGCGCACCGGTCTCGAAGTGCGCGGCGCGCGGCGCGGCGACTTCCGTTTCACAATCCTGCGCGGCGAGTTCGAGAGCTCTCGGAACGGCTCGGACCGGCGTGTGCCGCGCCCGCGCCGGGGCACGTATCTCTCCTTCCGCTCCGATCCCGCGCTCAAGGCCCCGCGCCTGAG
>JBKOYW010000405.1:0-4605 GCA_046744275.1 Actinomycetota bacterium | reverse complement strand
TGGTCGAGGATGTCGTAGATCTCCTCCTTGTCCACGCGCACCTGATCCGTCAGCGGGACCTGCTTGGCGTTGTGGACGAGGTCGTCCAGCTTGTCGATGAGTACCAGGACGTCCATGGCGCTCCCTGTTTCGTCAGCGCGCGAGCGCTTCCTTCAATCGCCGCGCAACCGGCTCCGGGACGAGATCCGAGACATCGCCGCCGAAGGTGGCGATCTCCTTCACTCCGCTTGAGGAGAGAAAACTGTACTGCGGCGACGCCATCAGGTAGATCGACTCGATGTCCGAAGCCAGCTGGCGGTTGAGCTGGTTCATCTCCAGCTCGTACTCGAAATCCGAGATCGCGCGCAGGCCCTTGACGATCGCCTTCGCCCCGCGGTCGCGCGCGAACTCGACCACGAGGTTGGAGAACGGCTCCACGCGCACGTTGCCCAGGTGCCCCGTCGCGGCCTCGATGAAGCCGATCCGCTCCTCGGCACTGAACAGCGACTTGCTCTTGCGGACGGACGCGTTGACGACGGCCACGATGAGCTCGTCGAACATGTACGAGGCGCGCGTGATCACGTCGACATGCCCGTGGGTGATCGGGTCGTAGGAGCCGGGACAGACGGCGATACGGGGGTCAGGGGGCATGGATGCGGATCAGGGTGTCGCCATATCGGCGCTCGTCGAGGATAGGAAGACCCAGCTCGAGCGGGGCGCGGCGGTCGCTCTCGACGACCACCGCCGCGCCGGGAGCCAGCACGGCCGGCAACGCCGCCGTCAGCTCGCTTCCCAGGCGCCCCGCCAGCCGGTATGGCGGATCGAGGAAGACGAGATCGTATTGACGCGCGGCGGCCGATGCGCTGCCGAGGAAGCGGCGCGCGTCGGCCCGGCGGACGTCGGCGGCCGCGTCGAGGGCCGCAAGATTCGCCTTCACGGCGCGGATCGCGGCGGGCGCGGTGTCCACGAACGTCGCCTCCGCCGCGCCGCGCGACAGCGCCTCGATCCCGAGCGCGCCAGAGCCGGCGAACAGGTCGAGCACGCGGGCGCCGTCGACCCGGTCCGCGAGCACGGAGAACAGCGCCTCGCGCACTCGGTCCGAGGTCGGGCGGGTCGCGTCTCCCGGCGGCGCCAGCAGGCGCCGCCCCCGATAGCGGCCGGCGATCACGCGCATGGGTCGTGATACTGCCTGGTCCGTGGCCGCGAGCGGGATCGACGTGCTGGTCAACAATGCCGGCCTCGTCTCCGCCCAACGGCAGCTGAGCGCCGACGGCCACGAGCTGACGTTCCAGGTCAACTACCTCGCCGGCTTCCTGCTGACGCTGCTGATGCTGCCGCCGCGGACGGTCAACTGATGGACACGACGATGGTGCGCGAGACGTTCGGGGCGGCGCGCAGCACCGTCGCCGAGGGCGTCGAGGCGACACCGCGGCTGGTGGAGATCGACGACGTCAGCGGGCGCTACTTCGACGGCCTGCGCCAGGCGCGGGCCGACCGAATGGCCTACGACCGCGGCGCCCGGCGCCGCCTGTGGGACGTCTCGGCGGAGCTCACGTCAGCTCCACCCCTCGCTCCCTGAGCCACTCGGTGGCCGGGTCCTACCCGGGTGCCCTTCAGCGAACCCAGGCGGCCGCGATGGCGGCGATGTGGCGGTCGTCGGTGCCGCAGCAGCCGCCGAGGACATTGGCGTTGGGCAGCCGGTCGCGCAGCGCGAGGTACTGCGCCGCGAGCTCCGTCGGATTGCCCTCGTCCAGCTCGGTGGCCGCGTCGAGCTCGGCGTGGCTCATCGTCGAGGCGTTGGCGCGGATCCCGGCGATCCGCTCGCGCCACGGCCCGTCGAGCACGTCGGCGAAGTGCGTCGGATGGGCGCAGTTGACCATGAAGTACGCGGGCGACGACCCGGTCTCGGCGTCGACCTGCTCGATCGCCTCGCCCAGCGGCTGCCCGCTCGGCAGGCGGCCGTCGGTCTCGACGGTGAACGAGATCGCCGCGGGCAGGCCCGCCGCCTGCGCGGCGCGGGTGATGCCGACCGCCTCGTCGACGTAGGTCATGGTGATCGCGCTGACCATCTCGGTGGCGGTCTCCGCGAACGTGCCGATCTGCTCGGCGTGGTAGTCCTCGGCCTCCGCCGCCGTCATGGTCTCGCCCACCACATAGCCATCGCCACGCGGCCCGACGACGCCGTTGAGCACGGTCGGGACGTCGGGAGCGGACGCGCGCAGCTCCTCGGTCAGCGCGACCGCGCGACGGTTGGCCTCGGCCAGCTCCTCGAGCGAGTAGCCCAGCCGCTCGCCCCAGTCGCGACTCGCCCGCCACGTCGCGCTGTCCAGCACGAGGCCGGCGCCGCGCTCGCGCGCGATCGCCAGGTAGGGCTCGAAGTAGCGGCGCAGCGCCTCGGTGCCCGTGTCGTCGCGGAGCAGGTCGAAGGCGGCGAAATCGGGGAGGTCGAGCCCGAGATGGAAGATCAGGGTGGTCTCGAGCCCGCCGTCGGTGATGTACAGGCGGTCGCCGGAGAGCTGGGGCAGCATGGCCCGACCCTACCGGCCTGTCCGCTCGCCGACACCGTGGAGGCAACTCAACGGCGAGCGCTTGCTGAGCGATCAGCCCGGGGTGACACTGTCGTCTCCGCAGCGCGAACCCGTCGCGCGCGGCTGAGGTCGGCGGGACGGCTCCCGGCCTGGCGGGGCAGGCCGGGAGCCGGCTCAGCTGACGCGGCGAGCGAGGCCGGGGTAGACGGTGACGATGCCGTCGGCGTCGACATCGAGCTCGGCCGCGAAGTCGCCCGACGTGAAGCGGACGCGCCCCGGCTCGAGGTGCTCGTAGCGCTGCTTGGAGCGATGCACGGTGAGCTCGGGCAGCGCGACCCAGGCCACGTCGAAGTCGACGGCGCCGGGCTCCTCGTGCAGCCGGTGGCGCCGGACCGGCATCAGGTTGGTGAGCGGCGAGAACGCGAGGTCGCAGTCGAGCGCCCCCTCGAGCTCGGCGGCGTTCGGCACGCCCGCCCACGTGCCCTTGCCGTCGTGGCGCAGCTCGACCGAGCCGACGCCGGCCACCTCGACCCGCAGCCGCCGCGTGATCCAGCCCTTGCGCACCTCGAGCTCGTACGACGCCCGGTAGGGCTGTGGCCCGGAGCCGAGCTGTGCTCCGGTCGCGACCACGCCGTCGTCGGACAGCACGGCCTCGCAGACCTCCGCACGCCAGTCGGGAGTGCCGTTCCAGGCGAGCCTCATCGCGCGTGCATCATGCCGGGATCGGCTCCAGCGCGTCAGCCCCGAACGCCGCCACGAGGGCGTCGCCGATCAGGGCGTGCTCGGGCTCCTCGAGCTGCGGGTCCTCGTCGAGGATCGCCCGCGCCCGCATGCGCGCGCGCTCCAGCAGCTCGACGTCCTCCGGCAGACGCGCGAACCGGAACGCCTGGATGCCCGACTGGCGCGTGCCGAGCATCTCCCCCTCGCCGCGCAGCTCGAGGTCGATCTCGGCGAGCTTGAACCCGTCGCGGTGCTCGGCCAGCGCGCGCAGGCGGGCCGACTCCTTGGGCCCGAACAGCAGGCACAGCGACTCGTGCGGTCCACGCCCGATCCGCCCGCGGAGCTGGTGCAGCTGCGAGATCCCGTAGCGGTCCGCGTCCTCGACCAGCATCACCGACGCGTTCGGCACGTCGATGCCGACCTCGATCACGGTTGTGGCCACCAACACGTCCGCGCCGCCGGCGGCGAACGCGGCCATCGCCTCCTGCTTCTCGCGCGGGCGCATCTGGCCGTGCAGGAGCACGACTTCGAAGTCGCGCAGCTCGCCGCTGCGCAGCTGCTCGTACTCGGCGGTCGCGGCGCGCGCCTGGAGGGCCTCGGACTCCTCGACCAGCGGGCACACCACGAACGCCTGACGGCCGAGGCGCAGCTCCTCGCGGATCCGCTCGTACGCGCGGGCGCGCTCGGCCTCGGTGGCGCACACGTGCGTGTGGATCGGCCGGCGGCCGGCGGGGAGCTCGCGCAGGACCGTCACATCGAGATCACCGTAGGCGGTCAGTGCAAGCGTGCGCGGGATCGGCGTCGCCGTCATGTGCAGCACGTGCGGCGCGACGCCCTCCGGCGCCTTGCGGTCGAGCGCGCGGCGCTGGTTGACGCCGAAGCGGTGCTGCTCGTCGACGACCGCCACCGCCAGCCGGTCGAACTCGACCGCCTCCTCGATCAGCGCGTGCGTGCCGACCAGCAGCTTCAGCTCGCCCGACGCGAGCTTGCCGAGCAGATCGGCGCGGCGACCGCCGGGCGTCGAGCCGGTGAGCAGCGCGGCCTGGACGAGCGCGCCCGGCATCAGCGCCTGGAGCGTCGCGAAGTGCTGCTCGGCGAGCGTCTCGGTCGGCGCCATCAGCGCGGCCTGGGCGCCGGACTCCACCGCGCGCAGCATCGCGTAAACCGCCACCACGGTCTTGCCGGAGCCGACCTCGCCCATCAGCAGCCGCTG
This sequence comes from Actinomycetota bacterium, assembly GCA_046744275.1. Taxonomy (GTDB): domain Bacteria; phylum Actinomycetota; class Thermoleophilia; order Solirubrobacterales; family Solirubrobacteraceae; genus DASSUW01. Next base: position 165 of record JBKOYW010000405.1, on the reverse strand, counting down.
CATCGGCCGGTCGCGGCCGATCTCGTCGTCGACCGCGGCCATCGCCTTGCGCTGGTCGCCGGTCGGCTCGAACGGCAGCGACTCGGCCAGCCAGCGGGCGGTCAGCTCGCCCGGCGGGTCGAGCGGCGTCGCGCGCGAGCCCTCGCGCCGGCGCGCGCGGCGGCG
>JBKOYW010000095.1:0-5452 GCA_046744275.1 Actinomycetota bacterium | reverse complement strand
CGTCCGGAACGATCACGCGTGAGCGCCCAGGCTTGACCGGGTTTATGCGTATCACGGTCGTCAGAGGCACCGTGACCCAGAGGAATCCCCCGCCGGACATGATCCTCCCATCGCCAACTTGATTGTGGAGTGTGGCTGGCGCGACCCCACGGCTCGGTGCTGTGAGCCGCGCGATCCGCGGGCCGAGCTCGAGCGGGGCGCCCTCGTTGAAGCGGGGATCGATCTGCACGAGCGAGCCTTCGAGCGTCCAGACCCAGACGTCACCCTGGAGGGCAGCGAGCCCCAACGGATGCCCTCCGACGGGGATCGTGACCGTGCGTCCGCTCGTGCGATTGATCCGGATCACCGTCTGGTCTTGGAAGTTGCCGACCCAAAGAGAGTCGTCAGCAACGGTGAGCGAGCGCGGCACCCGGCCGACGGGGATGGATCTCGTCACGGCGCCCGAGTTGGCATCGATGAAGCCGACCGAGTCGGGAGCGAGCAGGATGGCGGCTGGGTGACCTCGGTGGAGCGCGAAGGCGAGACCAAGCGCGACCGCTAGCACGAGCAGAGCGGTGACCGCGAGCACAGGTTTCCATCGGAGTCGTGCGAGCGTGACGGTCTTCCCCGCGGTGGCCTTCGGTCCATCGCCAGGTCGGGCCGACGCTGGCTCGCTCGGCCGGACCGCCTCGAGCGCGGGGTCATGGGTCAGGATCCCCTTCTCCAGGTCCTGCAGTTCCCGGCTTGGCTCGAGGCCGAGCTCGTCGACGAGGGTGCGGCGAGCGTCCTGGTAGGCCGCGAGGGCGTCGGCCTGCCGGCCGGAGCGGTAGAGGGCGAGCATCAGTTGGGCGCGAAGCCGCTCGCGAAGCGGGTGCTGCCGGACGAGCGTCTCCAGCTCGGTGACGAGCTCGTCGTGGTGGCCGAGCGTGAGCTCGCAGTCGAGCCAGGCGCTGAGCGCGTCCAGGCGCTCTTCCCCGAGACGCTCGACCTCGTTGCGTGCGAAGGACTCGAAGGCGACATCGGCGAGCGGCGGCCCGCGCCAGAGTGCGAGCGCCTCTCGGTAGAGGCCATCGGCCCGCTCGCGCTTCCCGTCCGCGGCCAGCCGGCGGGCCTCGGCGGCGAGGCGGCGGAAGCGCTCGGCGTCCAGTGCCTCCTCCTCGATTCGCAGTAGGTAGCCGGGCGGTCGGGTGGCGATCACATCGGGCCCGAGCGCCCTCCGTAGCTGGGAGATGTAGGTCTGCACCACCTTGGCCGCGGTCGCCGGCGCTCGCTCTCCCCAGAGCTCGTCGATCAGGCGCTCGCTCGAGACGACCTCGTTCGCATGCAGCAGGAGGAGCACGAGCAACGAGCGCTGCCGACCCCGGCCGAGTACGACCTCGCGATCGTCCTCGGCGACCTCGAGCGGGCCGAGAATCCGGTACTCCATGGCGCTCGGCGCGACCGTACCATCGCGCGCCGAGCGTGAGCAAGGGCGGGCTAGCCGCCCTCTGAGATCTTCAGGAACGCCTCGTACCGGCGCTTGTCGCGCTCCGCGGCGCGGCGTTCCTCGGTGCCCTCCTCCGCGCGGGACAGCTCCTGCTCGGCGCGGTCGAGGCGGCTCCTGATCTCGCCCGCGTCCAGGTCCTCGATCGCGAACGCCTCGTCGACCAGGACGAGCGCGTGCGTGCCGGCGACCTGCAGGAACCCCTCGCCCTGGGCGAAGCGCACGACGTCGGACTCGGACTTGTAGAGCCGCAGCTCCGTCGGGTCGAGCATCGCCAGCAGCGGCTGGTGGTGGGCCAGCAGGCCGATCGAGCCGACCGTCGTCTTGGTGGAGACCATCTCCACCTCGTCGTTGAAGACCTCCCCCTCGGGGGTGAGGACCTCGACCTGGAAGGGCGTGCGGGCCATTACTTCTTGGCCGCCTCGATCACGTCGTCGATCGAGCCCTTGAGCAGGAACGCGGACTCGGGCAGATCGTCGTGCTTGCCGTCGAGGATCTCGCGGAACGAGCGGACGGTCTCGGCGATCGGGACGTACTGGCCCGGGGTGCCGGTGAACGCCTCCGCGACGTTGAACGGCTGGGACAGGAAGCGCTCGATCTTGCGAGCCCGCTGGACCAGCACCTTGTCCTCGTCGGAGAGCTCGTCGATGCCGAGGATCGCGATGATGTCCTGCAGCTCGCGGTAGCGCTGGAGGACCTGCTTGACCTCGTTGGCGACGTTGAAGTGGTCCTCGCCGATGATCTCGGGCTTGAGGATCGTCGACGTCGAGTCGAGCGGGTCGACGGCCGGGTAGATGCCCTTCTCCGAGATCGCGCGCGAGAGCACCGTCGTCGCGTTGAGGTGCGCGAACACCGAGGCCGGAGCCGGGTCGGTGAGATCGTCGGCCGGGACGTAGATCGCCTGCACGGAGGTCACCGAGCCCTTGCGGGTCGAGGTGATGCGCTCCTGCAGCTGGCCCATCTCGGACTCCAGCGTCGGCTGGTAGCCGACCTGCGACGGCATCCGGCCGAGCAGCGCCGAGACCTCCGAACCGGCCTGCACGAAGCGGAAGATGTTGTCGATGAAGAGGAGCACGTCCTGCCCCTCCTCGTCGCGGAAGTACTCCGCCATGGTCAGGCCGGAGAGCGCGACGCGCATGCGCGCGCCTGGCGGCTCGTTCATCTGGCCGAAGACGAGCATCGTCTTGTCGATGACGCCCGACTCCGTCATCTCCAGCCACAGATCGTTGCCCTCGCGAGAGCGCTCGCCGACGCCGCAGAACGCGGACAGGCCGCCGTGCTCCTGCGCGAGGTTGTGGATCAGCTCCTGGATCAGCACGGTCTTGCCGACCCCGGCGCCGCCGAACAGGCCGACCTTGCCGCCCTTGGCGTAGGGGGCCAGCAGGTCGACGACCTTGATGCCGGTCTCGAACATCTCGGCGGTCGGTGTGAGCTGCTCGACGGTCGGGGCGGGCCGGTGGATCGGCCACCGCTCGTCGACCTCGACCTTGTCGCCCTGGTCGATCGCCTCGCCGAGCAGGTTGAAGATGCGCCCGAGCGTGACGGTGCCGACCGGCACGGTGATCGGGCCGCCGGTGTCGAGCACCTCGGTGCCGCGCGAGATGCCGTCGGTCGAGTCCATGGCGACCGCGCGGACGCGGTCGTCGCCGAGGTGCTGCTGGACCTCGCAGACGAGGTTGGGGCTGATGTTCGGGTCGCCGGTGTCGTGGCCCTCGCGGGTGACGATCAGGGCGGTGTAGATCTCCGGCAGCTCCTCCGGGAACACGGCCTCTATGACGACGCCCTGGATCTCCTCGATCCGGCCGACGTTGCGGTGACCGTCGCCGGTCGTGGTCTCGGTCTTGGCTTCTGTGCTGGCTTCCACGTTTGCTCCTTAGGAGAGGCCCTCGGCCCCGGACACGACTTCCAGAATCTCCTGCGTGATCTCCGCCTGACGCTCGCGGTTCATCTGCAGCGTGAGGTCCTTGATGATGTCCCCGGCGTTCTGCGACGCATTGCGCATGGCGGTCATGCGCGCGCCGTGCTCGGACGCGGTCGACTCGAGCAGCGCGCGGAAGATCGAGATCTCGACGTAGGCGGGGATCAGGCGGCGGAGGATGTCCTCCGGATCGGGCTCGTACTCGACGAGCGCGCGCTTGGCCTCGTCACGCTCCTCCTCGCCCTCCTCCTCCTCGCTCTCGAGGATCGTCGCGTGCTGCAGCGGCAGCAGCGTCTCGCGCGTGACGCGCTGGGTGAGCGGCGAGATGTAGTGGTTGTAGATGATCTCGACCTGGTCGACCTTGCCGTCGACGTACGCCGTCATCAGGTCCGAGGCGATGTCGCGCGCATCGCCGTAGGCCGGGCGGTCCGTGAAGCCGGTGTAGCTGCCGATCACGTCGTGGCCGCGGAACTCCAGCGAGGAGGTGCCGCGGCGGCCGGACGCGTACCAGGCCATCGAGCGGCCGTCGCCCTCGTGCTCCGCCGCCACCCGGACGCCGGCGCGGACGATCTGCGAGTTGAAGGCGCCGGCCAGGCCGCGATCGCCGGTGACGAGCAGGAGCCCGACCGTGCTGACGGACTCGTGCTCGTTGAGGATCGGCAGGTTGGGCACGTTCTGCGCGGCCTCGGCGGCCTGGCGGGTCATCCGCCGGATCGCCGAGGCGTACGGGCGCAGGGCCTCGATCCGCTGCTCGGCCCGGCGCAGGCGCGCGGCGGCGACCATCTCCATCGCGCGCGTGATCTTCTGGATGTTCTTGACCGAGCTGATGCGGTTCTTGACGTCCTTCTGCGCCATGGCTACGCCGTCGCCGGCTCCTCCTCGGTCCGCCCGGCGGCACCTTCGCCACGCTCGCGCTCCTCGGTCTGCTCCTCGCGCTCCTCCTCGTCCTCGTCGCGGCCGCCGCGACCCTCGCGGATCGCCTGCTCGTCGCTGAGCGGGTGGCCCTCCTCGTCGAGGTCATAGCCGAAGTCCTGCGCGTACTGCGCGATCGAGTCGTCGAGCTCCTTCTGGGTCTCGTCGGACCATTCGCCGCCGGCGATCTTCTTGAGCGTCTCGGGAACCTCCGAGTGCACGCGCTCGACCAGACCGCGGTGGAACTCGGGGACGCGATCGGCGTTGATGCGATCGACGAAGCCGTTGGTCGCCGCGTAGATGACCGCGACCTGGTCCTCGACCGCCAGCGGCGAGCGCTCGCCCTGGTTGAGCGACTTCACGAGCCGGTCGCCACGCGCCAGCGTGCGCTGGGTCTCGGGATCCAGGTCGGAGCCGAACTGCGCGAACGCCTCGAGATCGCGGTACTGGGACAGCTCGATCTTCAGCTTGCCCGCCACCTTCCGCAACGGCGTGATCTGCGCGTTGCCGCCGACGCGCGACACCGAGATACCGACGTTGATGGCCGGGCGCACGCCGGAGTTGAAGAGGCCGGGCTCGAGGAAGATCTGCCCGTCGGTGATCGAGATGACGTTGGTCGGGATGTAGGCCGACACGTCGCCGGCCTGGGTCTCGATGATCGGCAGCGCCGTCAGCGAGCCGCCCCCGAGCTCGTCGTTGAGCTTGACGGCGCGCTCGAGCAGGCGGGAGTGCAGATAGAAGACGTCGCCGGGGTAGGCCTCGCGCCCGGGCGGGCGGCGCAGCAGCAGCGACATCTGGCGGTAGGCGTAGGCGTGCTTGGTGAGGTCGTCGTAGATCGCCAGCGCGTGCTTGCCGTTGTAGAGGAAGTACTCCCCCATCGCGCAGCCCGCGTACGGCGCCATGTACTTGATCGGCGCCGCCTCGTCGGCGGGCGCGGCGACGATGATCGTGTTGTCGAGCGCGTTGGCGTCCTCGAGCGTGCGCGCGATGCCGACCACGGTGGACATCCGCTGGCCGATCGCGACGTAGACGGACACGACGCCGGTGTCCTTGTTGTTGATGATCGTGTCGATCGCGATCGCCGTCTTGCCCGTCTGGCGGTCGCCGATGATCAGCTCGCGCTGGCCGCGGCCGATCGGGATCATCGCGTCGATCGCCTT
>JBKOYW010000004.1:0-3469 GCA_046744275.1 Actinomycetota bacterium | reverse complement strand
ACGTCGTCCCGCGCCACGCTCGGCCGGCGCACCTGCGTCGCGGGCTCGTCCGCCCCGAGCAGGTCGGTCGCCACCTCGAGGTAGACGGGGCGGTGCGGCGCCGCCATCGCGTCGCTCAGCGCCGCAGCGGCGACGGCGGCCACCTCCCCGGCCCCCAACGCGCGGTGCACGGCCTTGACCACGGGCGCGAACATTGCGGCCTGGTCGGTGGCCTCGTGCAGCACGCCGCGGTAGGCGCCGGGCCGGCGCAGCGCCGACGGGATGTCGGTCGCGATGACCAGCACCGGCGAGCGCGACGCCCACGCCTCGCCGACCGCCGCCAGCGTGTTGGCGGCGCCCGGCCCGGTGGTCGTCAGCGCGACGCCGAGCCGTCCGGTCGCGCGCGCGTACCCGTCGGCCGCATACGCCGCGGTCTGCTCGTGGCGGACGCCGACGAGCCGGATGCTCGATCCGCGCAGCGCCTCCCACAGCGCCAGGTTGTGCACGCCGGGCAGCCCGAAGCACACCTCGACGCCCTGCTCCTCGAGGAGATCGACGATCCGCTGCGCGCCCGTCGGCATGGCGCGCAGTCTGTCAGCGCGGGCGACCCGCGCGACGGCACGGCCTACCGCGGGCGGCCTGCGCGGCGGCTCGCGATCTGGCGCCGCACCGTGTCGAGGTGTTGCCGTGCCTGGGGGCTGCGGGCGTAGCGGCCGGCCTGCGACATCATCCGGCGGCCTTGGGGAGATCGGGCGAAGCGGGCGATTCGATTGAAGATGCTCACGCCACCATGCTAAGGCGCTCGCACGAGCTTGCGAGTGCGAGTAAGCCGCATACGGTTTCTCCTGTGCGCAAACCTTGACACAGTTGTGTCAGGGTTGCGCTACACTGGTCCGCCGGATGGACGCACTGACGATCCACGAGGCCGCGGAGACCACAGGCTGGTCGCCGCGGATGCTGCGCTACGTCGAGCGCGTCGGGCTGGTCGAGCCCGCGCGGTCGCCGTCGGGCTACCGCCTCTACGGACCAGCCGAGCTCCAGCGCCTCCGCACGCTGCGCGAGCTGCTCGAGGAGCACGACATCGGCCTGTCCGACCTCGCCTTCGCGGCGCGCCTGCGGCGCGAGCCCGGGCTGCGGGAGGCGACGGAGACCTGGCTCCAGGCCAGGGCCGAGCGTCCCGTCGACGTGCCCGCCGCGGACTGGATGCGCTGGGAGCAGGAGAAGCACCAGCGCCTCCTCGAAGCCGCCGCCCTTACCGCCACCCCCTGAGGAGACACCCGCCGATGGCATCCACCAACCTGACGACGGACTACAAGGTCGCCGACATCTCGCTCGCCGGCTACGGCCGCAAGGAGATCCAGCTCGCCGAGCACGAGATGCCCGGCCTGATGGCGACGCGCCGCGAGTTCGCCGCCGCGCAGCCGCTCAAGGGCGCGCGCGTCACCGGCTCCCTGCACATGACGATCCAAACCGCGGTGCTGATCGAGACGCTGGTTGCTCTCGGCGCCGAGGTCCGCTGGGCGTCGTGCAACATCTTCTCGACGCAGGACCACGCCGCCGCCGCGATCGCCGAGGCCGGCATCCCGGTGTTCGCCTGGAAGGGCGAGACGCTCGAGGAGTACTGGTGGTGCACCGAGCAGGCGCTCACGTGGCCGGACGGCCAGGGCCCGAACATGATCCTCGACGACGGCGGCGACGCCACGCTGCTCGTCCACAAGGGCGTCGAGTTCGAGAAGGCCGGCGAGGTGCCGGATCCCGCCACCGCCGACTCCGACGAGTTCCGGATCATCCTCGAGACGCTCCAGCGCTCGCTCGCCGAGGATCCCCAGCGCTGGACCCGCGCGGCCGCGAACATCAAGGGCGTCACCGAGGAGACGACCACCGGCGTCCACCGGCTCTACCAGTTCGCCGAGCTGGGGACGCTGCTGTTCCCGGCCATCACCGTCAACGACTCGGTCACCAAGTCCAAGTTCGACAACCTCTACGGCTGCCGCCACAGCCTGATCGACGGCATCAACCGAGGCACCGACGTGATGATCGCCGGCAAGACCGCCGTCATCTGCGGCTATGGCGACGTCGGAAAGGGCTGCGCCGAGTCCCTCCGCGGCCAGGGCGCGCGCGTGATCATCACCGAGATCGACCCGATCTGCGCGCTGCAGGCGGCGATGGAGGGCTACCAGGTCCTGACGCTCGAGGACGTCGTCGAGACCGCCGACATCTTCATCACCGCGACCGGCAACAAGGACATCATCACCGCCGACCACATGGCGCGGATGAAGCACCAGGCGATCGTCGGCAACATCGGCCACTTCGACAACGAGATCGACATGGCCGGGCTGGCCAAGCTCGACGGGATCGAGCGGGTCAACATCAAGCCGCAGGTCGACGAGTGGGTGTTCCCCGACGGCCACTCGATCATCGTGCTGTCCGAGGGCCGGCTGCTGAATCTCGGCAACGCGACCGGCCATCCGAGCTTCGTGATGTCGAACTCCTTCACGAACCAGACGATCGCCCAGATCGAGCTGTTCACGAAGAACGCCGACTACGAGAAGCGCGTCTACGTGCTCCCCAAGCACCTCGACGAGAAGGTCGCCCGCCTGCACCTCGACGCGGTCGGGGCGAAGCTCACCGCGCTCACGCCCGACCAGGCCGCGTACATCGACGTGCCGGTCGAGGGCCCGTACAAGCCCGACCACTACCGGTATTAGGTTGCCCCTGCGGGCATCCGGCCCGCAGGTCTGACGGGGACGGCCGCCTTCCGGGCGGCCGTAACCGGGCTTCGCCCTCCTAACCCCACTCGCTTGCCGAGTAGGGTCTGCCCGTGGAACCGTCGCTGCGCCGCGCCGCCGAGCTCTCCGAGGAGCACCTGGCCTCGATCGCAGACCGGCCGGTCGGTGGGAGCACCGGTTACGAGGACGTCGTCGCGGCGCTCGACGAGCCGCTGCCCGAGCACGGCGAGGACCCGGTCGCAGTGATCGAGCGGCTGGCCGCCGTCGCGGGGCCCGCGACCGTCGCCAGTCCCGGGCCGCGCTACTTCGGGTTCGTGACCGGCGGCGTGCTGCCCGCCGCCCTCGCCGCCGACTGGCTGACCACGGCCTGGGACCAGAACGCGTTCACGCGCGTCAGCTCGCCTGGCGCAGCGGCGATCGAGGCCGTCGCCGAACGATGGGTGCTGGAGGCGCTGGCGTTGCCGGCCGGCGCCGCGGTCGGCTTCACGACCGGCGCCACGATGGGCAACTTCACGTGCCTGGCCGCCGCCCGGCACACGGTCCTCGCCCGCGAGGGGTGGGACGTCGAAGCCGACGGGCTGGCCGGCGCGCCCGCGATCCGCGTGCTCGTGGGCGAGCACGTCCACGCGTCGCTGGTCGTCGCGCTGCGCTACCTCGGCCTCGGCCCGAGCCGCGCCGTCCGCGTGCCGGCCGCCGGCGGCGCGATGCGCGCCGACGCGCTCGAGCGTGCGCTGGCCGAGGGGGAGGGCCCGGCGATCGTC
>JBKOYW010000250.1:0-13162 GCA_046744275.1 Actinomycetota bacterium | reverse complement strand
AGCCGGAGGTGTCGAAGCCGGCGGCGGCGACACGGTCGCCGTCGACGCGCAACGAGAGCCGGATCAGGTCGCCGCAGGCGGCGCCGCCGGCACTCCCGTCATGCGCGCCGGGCGGGCGGACGCCGCGCCCGGCGGGATGCTCGAGGTGCTCGCGGAACCGCTCCACGAGCGTTGAGTCTAGGGTCTGGTCGGCTCAGAACTGCGAGCCGCAGCGGAGCAGGTGCTCGGCAGCGAAGCGCTTGTCGGCGCGCTTGGCGATCGACTTCCCCTCGGCCTCGATGCCGCGGATCGTCGTGAAGTTCGCGCGCGCGGTGCGCTTGGGCCCGGTCGCGACCGAGGCCTTGTGGATCAGCGCGCCGTACGCCTCGATGTCGGCCACCGTGGCCTTGTGGAAGCGCCGCCACTTCTTTGGCGCGTCGATCGCCTTGAAGTCGGACGCGAAGCCCGCCCACACCGTGTCGAGCCGCTCCATGCGCCGGTCGGCCTGCCGCGGCGAGCCGACGTAGTACCACGGCACCGAGTGCCACTGATTGCCGTACTGGACGCAGGTCCTGTCGACCGAGCGCAGGTAGCTGCTGGTGAACAGGCCGTCGCTGTTGCGCAGGGCGTCGGTCACCGCCTGGTCGATCGTGGTGCGATCGGCGTAGCCGACGAGCGTCTCGGCGCGCAGGTCGCGGTCGGCGACGACGACGGTCGGCGACTGCTCGACGCTGACGCCGCGGGCGATGCGACCGTACTTGGAGATGCGCTTGAGCGGCGCCGTCTTCACGAACACGCGGCCGTCGCGGGTGCCGATCTCGCTCACCGACTTCTGGACAGCGCGGTCGTCCGACGACTTCTCGTTCCAGAACAGCAGCACGAGGACCTTGTCCTTGCGGATCGCCGCGCGCACGTCCTTGGGGAGGCCCTTGAGGTCCTCCGCGGGAGTGGCGGCGGCGCCGGGCTTGGCGGCGCTGTCCTTCTTGGTGGTGCTGCCGGCGGCCTCGCCGGCGTCGACGCCGTCGACGCTCTCCTGCTGGGAGAGCTGCCCGTTGGCCGCGTCGACCGCGTCCTCGGCCGCGTCACGGACCTTGCCGGGCTGGCTGACGGAGGTGTCCGTCGGCTCGAGCGGCGGGATCTCCTCGGGCTTGGGCCGGAGGAACAGCATGTACACGCCCAGGACCGCGGCGGTGAGGACGAGAAGGATTCGGATCGGCGGGGAGATCTGGCTCACGACCTCGCGTATCGGCACCTCGGCCGCGAAGGTTGAGCCGGATTGGGGTGTTCGCCCTACGTCGGGCGCGGGACCGCGAGGCGCATGCCGAGCTCGGAGAGCTGGGCATCGTCGACCGGCGCCGGCGCCCCGGTTAGCAGGTCCGAGCCGCTGGCGGTCTTGGGGAACGCGATCGTGTCGCGGATCGAGTCGCGCCTGCCGAGCAGCGCCACGATCCGGTCGATCCCGAGCGCGATCCCGCCGTGCGGCGGCGCGCCGTAGCGCAGCGCCTCGAGCAGGAACCCGAAGCGCGCCTCGGCGTCCTCCTCGGAGATGCCGAGCGCGTTGAACACCTGCCGCTGGACCTCGGGACGGTTGATACGGATCGAGCCGCCGCCGATCTCCGAGCCGTCGAGCACGACGTCGTAGCCGCGGCTGCGCAGGGCGCCGGGGTCGTCGAACGAGCCGACCGGCGCGGTGAACGGGTGGTGCAGGGCGTCCCAGCGACCCTCCTCGTCGTTCCACTCGAACATCGGGAAGTCGACGACCCAGAGCAGGTTGTGGCGGTCGGGCGGCGCGAGGTCGAAGCGGCGGGCGAGCTCGAGGCGCAGTTCACCGAGCGCGGTCGCGGCCGTGGCAGGCTTGTCGGCGACGATCAGCAGGAGGTCGCCGGGCTGCGCGCTGAGCAGCCGCCCGATCGTGCCGCGCTCGTCGTCGGACAGGAACTTGGCGACCGGCGAGCGCCAGTCGGAGTCCTCCTGCGCGAAGGCCCAGACCAGGCCGCCGGCTCCGAAGCGCTTGACGACGTCGGTCAGCGCGTCGAGCTCCGAGCGAGGCACCTCGCGCGCGCCGGCATTGAGCCCGCGCACGACGCCGCCGTTCGAGAGCGTGCCCGAGAAGACCTTGAACTCGCTGCCGGCGACGGCCTCGCCGAGGTCCTGGATCTCGAGCCCGAAGCGCACGTCGGGGCGGTCGCTGCCGTAACGGGCCATCGCGTCGTCGTAGCCCATGCGCGGCCACGGCGGCGGCGGGGCCTCGAAGCCGGTCTCCTCGAACACGCGGGCAAGCATCCCCTCGATCACGCCGATGACGTCGTCCTCCTCGACGAACGACATCTCGAGGTCGAGCTGCGTGAACTCGGGCTGGCGGTCGGCGCGCTGCGCCTCGTCGCGGAAGCAGCGGGCGATCTGGTAGTAGCGCTCGAAGGCGGCCATCATCAGCAGTTGCTTGAAGAGCTGCGGCGATTGCGGCAGCGCGTAGAAGTCGCCCGGGCTCATGCGAGCGGGGACGAGGAAGTCGCGCGCGCCCTCGGGTGTCGAGCGCGTGAGGATCGGCGTCTCGATCTCGAGGAAGTCGTGCGCGTTGAGGTAGTCGCGCATCGCGCGGTTGATCGTGTGGCGGAGCGTCAGCGAGTCGCGCATCGCGTCGCGGCGCAGGTCGAGCATGCGGTGGCGCAGGCGCAGCGCCTCGTCGACCGGCGAGTCGTCGTCGATCGCGAACGGCGGCGTCTCGGACTCCGCGAGGTGCTCGGCCTCGGCGACCGACAGCTCGATCTCCCCCGTGCGCAGCTTCGGGTTCTCCTTGCCCTCCTCGCGGCGGACGATCTCCCCGGTCGCGCTCAGGGCGTGCTCGGGGCGCAGCTGCTGGGCGAGCGCGTGCGCCTGCGGCGAGTCCTCGGGATGGAAGACGAGCTGCAGGATGCCCGAGCGGTCGCGCAGGTCGATGAACACGAGGCCGCCGTGGTCGCGCCGGCGGTGCACCCAGCCGGCGACGCGGACGGTCTCCCCCACGCGCGAGGCGTCGAGCTCGCCGGCCCACGCGTCGCGGTAGGAGTTGGGCCGCGGCGGTCTCATAGGCCATGGGTGATGTGGTGCATCACGGTGTCGGTCTCCACCTCGCGCTGCTCGCCGGATTCCATGTCCTTCAGCGCCGTACCCTCGTCGCCGAGGATGGCAACGTACCGGGCGCCCGCGCGATCCGCCTGCTTGAGCTGGCCCTTGAGGCTTCGGCCGCCGAGCTCGAGCTGCGCCGAGTGGCCGGCGCGGCGGGCGGCGGCGGCGAGCCGGAACGCGTCGGCCCGGGACTCGGGCTTGGCGTAGGCGACGTAGAGGGCGAGCGGCGGCGGCGCGGTCGGCGGCGGCGGCGAGGCGAGCAGCATGCGCTCCACCCCGGCCGCCCAGCCCATACCCGGCGTGTGCGGCCCGCCGAGCGCCTCGATCAGGCCGTCGTAGCGCCCCCCGCCGCCGACGCCGGACTGCGAGCCGAGCGCGTCCGACGTGAACTCGAACACCGTGCGCGTGTAGTAGTCGAGGCCGCGCACGAGCGTCGGGTCGACCTCGTAGCTCAGGCCCGCGCCGTCGAGCAGCTGCTTGACGGCCTCGAAGTGGTCGCGGTCGTCGGGGTTCAGGCGGTCGAGCAGGAGCGGCGCGCCCGCCATCACCTGCCGGGTGCCGGGATGGTCAGCGTCGAACGCGCGCAGCGGGTTGAGGTCGATCCGGTCGCGGACGTCGCCGCTCAGCTCGTGCTCGTGCGCGCGCAGGTACGCCTGCAGCTCGGTCTTGTACTCGGCGCGGGTGCCGGGCGTGCCCAGGCTCGAGATCCGCAGCCGGGCCGAGACCTTCAGCGCCTCGAGCAGCTCGGCGAGCAGCAGGATCGACTCGGCGTCGACCGCCGGGTCGTCGGACCCGATCGCCTCGAGCCCGACCTGCCAGAACTGGCGGTAGCGGCCGTGCTGCGGGCGCTCGGCGCGGAAGTAGGCGCCGAGGTACCACAGCTTCACCGGCTGCGGCAGCTTGTGCATCCCGTGCTCGAGATAGGCGCGGCACACCGGCGCGGTGCCCTCGGGGCGCAGCGTGATCGAGTCGCCGCCGCCGTCGTCGAACGTGTACATCTCCTTCTGCACGACGTCGGTCGACTCGCCGACGCCGCGGGCGAACAGGGCGGTCGACTCGAACGTCGGCGTCTCGATCCGCGCGTAGCCGGCGCGCTCGAGGATGCCCTGGGCCGTGCGCTCGAGCTGCTCGCGGGCGAGCGCCGCTTCGCCCAGCACGTCGAACGTGCCGCGGGGGGTCTGGATCCGCTCGCTCAACGCGCGAGCTCGTGCAGGAACGGGTTGGTGGCCCGCTCGCGCCCCAGCGTCGTGACGCCCATGTGGCCGGGGAGCACGCGGGTCTCGTCGGGCAGCGTGTTCAGGAGCGTGGCGATCGAGCTCATCAGCGTCGCGTGGTCGGCGCCGGGCAGGTCGGTGCGCCCGACCGAGCCCTGGAACAGCACGTCGCCGGACAGCAGGAGCTCGTGCTCCGCGATGCTGAAGCTCACGTGGCCCGGGCTGTGGCCGGGCGTGAAGATGACGTCGAGGTCGAATCCGGCGAGGTGGAGCTGCTCGCCGCCGGCGATCGTCTCGTCGGCGTCGTACGGCTCGTACGGGCCGAAGCCCGGGAACGCGTAGCGGTTGATGTCGGCGAGCACGTCGGTCTCGAGCTCCGGGCAGTAGACCGGCGCACCGGTGTGGCGCGCGAGCGCGGCGACCGCGCCGACGTGGTCGAAGTGCGTGTGGGTGAGCAGGATCGCCTCGGCCGTCACGCCGAGGTCGTCGAGCGCCTGCTGCAGGCGCGGCGCCTCGTCGCCCGGGTCGACGACGAGCCCCCGCTCCCCCTCGTGCACGATCCAGCAGTTCTCCTGCAGCGGCCCGACGGTGAAGCAGCGGGCGGTCATCCGCTCTGCTGCTGCCTGCGCTTCTGGGCGCGCTGGTAGACCCAGCGGTCGGTGACGTAGGCGAGCGGCGTGTAGAGCAGCAGCGCGAACGCGCACAGGACGAGCGACTGGCTGATCGGGACCGAGCCGCCGAACAGGCCGATCCGCGTGAAGACGAACAGCAGGCCGGCCATCAGCGCCGACTTGAGGAACGCGCTGTTCCAGCTCGGCGGCTTGTTCATGCGCCGTTCGCGGGCGGTCTCGCGCCGGGAGCCGCGCAGCTCCTCCTCGGTCGGCCGCCGGCCGGTGCGCCCGCGCGACTCGACCACGCCGGCGGCGTTGCCGCGATGCTTCGTCCGCCGCTTGCGCTTGGTCTGGGCCATCGGTTGGAGGGTAGCGGTCAGTCGAGCAGCGGGGCGCCGCGTAGGGGCACGTCGGCGGGGAAGGATTCGAACGCGCTGCGGGGCGCCGGAGCGATCAGCTCGGCTCCCGTCACCTCGGCGTGGGCCCGGATGGCGGCGACCACGTTGGCGGGCGTGGTGCGGTCGAGGTCCTCGATGTTCGTCGAGACCTGCACGATCCCCTGCCGCTCGAGCCGCAGGCCGAGCGCGCGCACGCCCTCGAGCCCGCCCGGCGCGCGGATCCTCGCCGCGATCTCCTTGGCGGTCTCGAGCGACGCGTTCAGCTCGACGTTGAACGCGGCGAGCGGCGGGCGGGCGGCGATGAGCACCGCGCCGGCGGTCGGGTGCAGCTCGCGCGGGCCGGCGTCGGGAGGCGTGCGCGCGATCAACGCCTCGGGCCCGCCCTTGCGGAGCTCGGCACGCGTACGTCCGCCGGCGAGCAGGCCATAGAGGTACACGGGGAGCTTCAGCTCGTCCGCGAGCCGGTCGGCCAGGATCAGCGCCTCGGCGACCGCCGCGCCGCGCTGTTCGCGATCCAGGTGCACGATCGGCGCGACGTCGACGGCCCCCACGCGCGGGTGCACGCCGGCGTGGCTTCGGATGTCGATCCGCGCGACCGCCTCGCGGGCGCCGTCGAGCACGCGCTCCGCCAGCTCCCCCGGCTGGCCCCGGATCGTGAAGACCGAGCGATGGTGGTCGGGGTCCGACGAGCGGTGGATCAGGCCCGGCCCGAACGCGCGCGCGATCGCATCGAGGGCCGCGATGTCGCGGCCCTCGGAGACATTGGGGACGGCCAGGAGCGCCAGGCGCCCTGTCGTATCAGAACTGCGCGCTGACGTGCTCGTGCATCCGCTCGCGGATGCGCTCGGCCACGTCGGGCGTGCTGCGGTAGGCCTTGATGCCGGCCGCGCGGGCGCGCATGTGCGCGAGCAGGCGCGGCGCACCGGGCACGTCGGCGCTCACGGCGCGGTTCTCGTCGATCGCGAGGGCGGCGGCGACGACGCCGTGGATCTCGCCTACCAGGACGTGGCCCGACGGCCACAGCTCCTCGGTCGACCAGCCGAGCCGCACGAGCTCGGGCACGTCGTCGACGCGGATGTCACGGATCACGTAGGCGGTGGCTGAGAACATTGCGAGGGGCTCCTTGGGGCTTGCGTTCCTAGCCCCCAATGACGCACACACGGCGCGGGTATTCCCCGAGCGGGCACAATCCCCGGATCGCGTCCTACGCCGTCAACCCGCGCGCCGTAGCGCACGCCGAGCAGCTGATCGAGGCGCGCCAATACGTCCTCGACAGCGAATGGGGCGAGGTCCAGCCGCGGGCGGCCGACGAGAACGCGTACCTCGAGTCGCACTCGTGGGAGGAGTACGCCGCCTGGCACCTCGGTCTGACCGAGGGCGCCAAGGACGGGACCAAGGCCCGGTACGCGTTCGTCTACGGGGACTTCCGGCGCCTCCACCGGATCGGGCTGATCGCGTGCGTCTACCGCGCCGCGAGCTGGCGTCACAAGGACGTCGAGCTCGCGGCGCATGATCTGCTGCAGCTGCTTGACCGCGTGAGCCGCTAGGGGATCACGTCGATCCTGTCCAGCGCCGGCGGGCCGAGCTCCGGCGCGGTCGCGAAGTACCGCTCGAGGACGTCGGTGTCGACGGCGCCGCCGACGCGGTTCGCCCCCTGCGGCAGCACCGAGAAGCCGTCACCGCCGTCGGCGAGGAACGAGTTCACGGTGATCCGGTAGCTCTGGCTCGCGTCGTTCGGCACCGGCTGCCCGTTGATCGTCAGCGATCCGGGGACGACCGGGTTCTGCGCGGTCGCGCACGGCGCCCCGACGGCCACCTTCGTCGAGTCGAACGTGTAGTGCACTGTGTGCGACGGGAGCAGGATCCGCGTGCTCGACAGGCCGCACCACTGCTGCTTCAGCATCTCGTACAGCTGGGCGCCCGTGAGCGTGATCGTGGTCAGGTTGTTGCCGAACGGCTGCATCGTGAACGCCTCGCCGTACGTGACCGGCCCCGCGTCGATGTCGGCCCGCACGCCTCCGGGGTTCATGAACGCCGCGACGGCGCCCTCGCTGACGGTGTCCAGCAGCTGGGCGTCGGCCACGAAGTTGCCGGCGGCGTTCTCGCCCGAGTTGTCCGGGACACGCGTGAGGGCCGCGCTGAGGCTGCCGATCACGCGGTCGCGGATCGGCGCGACAAGCGTGGTGTAACGATCGATCAGCGCCCGGACGTCGAGCGCGGGGGTGACGGTGCGCGTGACGATCACGTTGTTGGCCCTGACGTTCTCGATGTCCTTCGTCCGCCGGTCGAGCGTGAAGTCGATGTCGGTGACCAGCCGGCCGAACGAGCTCGCGCTCGTGACCGGGCGCCCGTCGACCACGCAGTTGTACGGCTGGTGCGTGTGGCCGGTGATGAACAGGTCGACGGCGTCGTCGGTGCGGTCGACGATGTCGATGATCGGGCCCGAGACGTTGCAGGCGTTGATGCCCGCGAACGGGGTCGGGATGCCGCCCTCGTGGAGGAGGACGACGATCGCGCGCACGCCGTGCTCCTCGCGGAGCTCGCGGGCGTAGCGGTTGGCGGTCTCCGCCTCGTCGAGGAACTGGAGGTTCCTGATGCCCGACGGCGACACGATGTCCGGCGTGCCCTCGAGCGTCATGCCGATGAAGCCGACCTTGATGTTGCCGAACTTCCTGATCTCGTAAGGCGGAAACAGCGGGCGGGCGGTGTCGCGGCGGACGACGTTCGCGGCGAGGAACTCGAAGTTCGCGCCGTCGAAGCGCCCATCGGCGTCCTTGCAGGTGCCGGCGGTGTCGGTCGGGTGGCATCCGCCGCGCTGCATCCGCAGCAGCTCGGCCTCGCCCTCGTCGAACTCGTGGTTGCCGACGGCGTTCAGGTCCAGCCCGATCTCGTTCATCGCCTCGATCGTCGGCTCGTCGTGGAACGCGGCAGACAGCAGCGGGCTGGCGCCGATGAGGTCGCCGGCGGAGACGACGAGCGAGTTCGGGTTCGTGGCGCGCATCTGGCGGATGTGGGTCGCCAGGAAGGCGGCTCCGCCTGCGTCGACGTTGGTGCCGCCCGGTGCGGGCAGGATGCGTCCCGAGCTGCCGGTGGGCGGCTCGAGGTTGCCATGGAAGTCGTTGAGGCCGAGCAGCTGGACCTCGACGTCATGCGGCTTGGCCTGGGCTGCGGCCGGTACGACGAGGGCGAGCGCGGCGAGCGCCAGCCCGATGATGCGCGCTCCGGCGCGCGCACGCTTGCTGTCCATGCGGTTGTGTCCCCCCTCGTGGAAAACGAAGCGCGCAGCGTAGCCGCGCTCCGCCAAAAGTGAAACTCCTCAGCCGTCCAGCATCGCGGCGGCGGCCGCGAGGTCGCGGGTGAACGCCTCGCGCTCCGCCTCGCGCGCCTCGCTGTCCGGCGCGCGGAGAATCGCCGCCGGGTGGATCGTGGCCGTCACGTGCGGCGCCAGGTCGGATTCGAGCTCGTCGCCGCGCGAGCGGGTGAGCCGGAAGCTCGATCCGAGCAGGGCCTTCGCCGCGGTGGCGCCGAGGAAGACCAGCACCTGCGGGCGCACCAGCCGGAGCTCCTCGCGCAGCCACGGCAGGCACGCGTCGACCTCGGACTTCTTCGGCGTGTCGTGGATCCGGCGCTTCCCGCGCTCCCTGAACTTGAAGTGCTTGACGACGTTGGTGACGTACGCGTCCGCGCGCGTGATCCCGGCCCGCTCGAGCGCCGCGTCGAGCTCGCGCCCCGCAGGGCCGACGAACACGTGGCCGGCGAGGTCCTCGCGGTCCCCGGGCATCTCGCCGACCAGCATGAAGTCCGCGCGGCGCGGGCCCTCGCCGAACACGGTCTGCGTCGCCGGGCCGTGCAGCGGGCAGCCCTTGCAGGTCGCCGCCGCCTCGCGCAGCGCCTTGAGGCTGCGGGTGTCGGGGACGAACGGGGTCGCGTCCATGGCGCGTCGCCGACTCAGCGCTTTGCCGGGTCGTCGCCCTCGCGGATGTCCTCCGCCACCCGCCGTTTGAACGGCTCGAGCTTCTCGTACAGCTCGTCGGGCGGGATCTCCTCGCCGGGCTCCGTCGACCCGAGCAGCCACGGAGCCGCCTCGACCGCGGTGCCCCAGGCCACCTCGTCCGCGTCGTCGCCACCGGCCGAAGCCTCCTGCTCGGCTACCGGCTCGATGCGGTCGAGATAGACGTTCTGGAAGCCCTTGCGCTCCTCCTCGTGGAACTCGATGCGCGCGCGACGACCCCTGTGCCGCTCGGCCTCCTCGCCGATCTGAGGGCGAAACGTCGTGTACTCCCGGCCTGCGTCGTCGGTGAGCACCCAGCGCGTGTTGCCGGATCGCGTCTCGACGCGCTTCACGTCCCGGACCTGCACCTCCGCGTCCATGGGACGGGTCTACCCACGATCGGGCACCGGGGTGCGGCTGCGGCGGCCGGTGGCGATCACCTTCGCGCGTGAGGCGTTGAGCATCGTGATCGACTGCGCCGCCGCGCACAGCATGGAGGTGGCGGTGAAGATGCCGAGGCCGATACCGAACAGGCGGCGCCGGCCGAAGCGGTCCGCCAGCGAGCCGGCCGTGATGACCGTCGCCGCCAGCGGGAGCGTGTAGGCGTCGACGACCCACTGCAGGCCCGAGAGGCCGGTGTCGAGGTCGGCGGCCATGGCCGACAGCGCGGTGTTGACCACCGCGATGTCGAGCATCAGCATCGCCGTGGCCGCGCACACCACGGCGAGCGTCCAGCGCTGCGTGCGCGTCACGCGCGGCTCCCGGTGGGCACGGCCGCGCCGAACAGCGCGGCGTGATCGCGCGCGAACTGGGCGAACGCGCGCGGCCGACGCCCGGTCAGGGCCCGCACCGTCTCGATGGTCAGCGCCTGGCTGCCCGCGCGCTGCGACGCGAAGACGGCGACGATGGTGTCGGCCACCATCGCCGTCAGCCCCGCATCCATCATCGCCTGGCGCGCGTGCTCGTCGGGGACGTTGACGTACTCGACCCGGCAGCCGGTCGCGGCGGAGAGGTCGTCCGCGATCCGCTCGTAGGTGATCGCCTCCGGCCCGGTCAGCGCGTAGGTGTAGCCCTCGTGGTCGTCCGTCGTGAGCGTGGCGGCGGCGACCTCGGCCACGTCGCGCGGGTCCACGTACGAGATCTCGGCCGCGCCCGCCGGCGCGAACAGCCGCCCGGTCTCCCGGACGGTCTCGGCGTAGGCGAGCAGGTTCGTCATGTAGGCGCTCGGGCGCAGCAGCACCCACGGCAGGCCGGAGGCGAGCAGGTGGCGCTCGATCTCACCGTGCCAGCGCTCGAACATGAGCGGCGAGTCGATCGCGGCGTCGGGCCCCGAGAGCTTGACGAGGCGCGCGACGCCCGCCGCCTTCGCCGCGTCGATCGCCGCGCACTCGTGCGCGACCTGACCGGGGACGTTGCCGCAGGCGAGGAACAGGCGCTCGATTCCGCACATGGCGCGCTCGAGCGAGTCGCGATCGGCGAAGTCGCCGACGGCAAGCTCGACGTCCTCGCCGAGCACGACGGCCGCCTTCTCGGGATCGCGGACGAGCGCGCGTGCCTCCACGCCGCGCTCGCGCAGCGCGCGCACGGCGTGCGCGCCCACGGCGCCGGTCGCTCCTGTCACCAGTACGTTCATCGGGTCGCTCCCTTGCTCGGCGGGATGTTGGCGTTGAGACGGAAGACGTTCTGCGGGTCGAATCGATCCTTGAGGGCGGTGAGGCGGGGGAGGCGATCGCCGTACGCGGCCCGCACGCCGGCGGCGCCCTCGTCGGAGAGGAGGCCCGGGTACTGGCGGCCGGCGCCGTAGGGACGCAGCGCTTCCCAGCCTTCGCGGACCCAGGTCGTGTGCGCTCGCCGTCCGGGTCGCCGGGCGGCCAGGCGGCGATCAGCCGGAGCTCGAACCCGACCTCGCGCTCGCCGAGGGCGGTGGCGTCCGGGGAGATACGGCTGGCGGCGCCGCCGATCGCCCAGCCGTTGAGCAGCGAGAATGGCGAGGTGATCGACTCGACGAGCCCGACGATCCTGGCGATCACCGCGTCGGAGAGCGTGGGCAGGCGGTGGGAGCGCCAGTACGCGTGGGTGCCGCGCGGCGCGCTGCCGTCGAGGAGGGTCTGGACCGCCCGGTAGGGAACGGGGCGGATCAGCTCGCCGAGCGGGATGCCGACAGCCCGCAGCGGCGCCGTCGCGCGGATGCCTTCGGCGATGTCCCCGGACCACACCAGCAGCAGCCCGAGGATGGGTGCGCCGTAGTGCTCGGGCGCCAGGAACGGAAGCGGCGGTGCGCGGTGCGCGACGATCATGATCCCGAGCTCGTCGGGCGCGTCCGGCGCGTACTCGCGCAGCCGGCGCAGCACGTCCGGCGCCTGCTCGAGCGGCCAGTAGATCGGGCCGCCGAGCACGAGCGGGCCGACCGCGTGCAGGTCGTACTCGAAGGCGGTGGCGATGCCGAAGTTGCCGCCGCCTCCGCGCAGGCCCCAGAACAGCTCGGGCTCGCGGTCCGCGTCGACGCGCAGCCGTTCGCCGTCCGCGGTGACGAGGTCGACGGCGCGCAGGTTGTCGACCGTGAGCCCGTGCCGGCGCATGAGGTGGCCGAACCCGCCGCCGAGGGTGAGCCCGCCGATCCCGACGTGGCTGATCGTCCCGCCCGTGGTGGCGAGGCCGTGTCGCTGGGTGGCGAGGTCCAGCTCCGACCACGTGAGGCCGGCGGCCGCGCGGGCGACGCGGCCGGCGGGGTCGACCGACACCGCCTTCATGAGCGACAGGTCGATCATCACGCCGTCGTCGCACACCGAGTGCCCGACCACGGAGTGGCCGCCGCCGCGGACTGAGACCGGCAGCTCGCGCTCGCGCGCGAACCGCAGCGCCTGCTCGACGTCGTCGGCACCGGCGCAGCGGGCGATCAGCGCCGGGCGGCGGTCGATCGCGCCGTTCCAGACGCGCCTGGCCTCCTCGAACCCCTCCTCGCCGGGTCTCAGCAGGGCGCCGCGGAAGCTCGCCCGCAGCTCGGCGTCATCTCTCGTGAGCAGTTCGTAGGCCGTCATCGGGCGGCATGCTCGACGACCAGCCGTTCCCCAACCGTTCCTCGGAGCGTTCCAGCCGGGCCGCCAGCGCCACCGCGCCGGCCTCCTCCGCGAGCTGCGCGGCGCGCCGCAGCTCGGCGTCGACGTCCGTCGGCGGGGCGTCGAGGGCGTGCAGGAACGCGCCGCGCAGCCGGTGGACCTCGGCCGCCCAGGGCTGCGCCCCGTTGCTCGTCCGCAGCGCTCGGTCGGCCGCCTTCAGGCCCGCCTGCGCGTCGCCGGTCACCGCGCACGCCTCGAGCAGGATCCGCAGGAGCAGGCCCTCCTCGCCCGGCGCGGCCGGCGCGCCCCACTCGCCTGCGACGACCCGGTGCGCGCGGTCGAGCCCCTCCAGGGCGCGACAGTCGAGCACTTCGACGAAGCCGGCGAGCGCTTGGGCGGCCCGCTCCGACGGGCCGGCCCCACTCGCGACCAGCTCCTCCACGTGTGCGCGCAGCCGGTCCTCGTCGCGCTGGTCGAGCGCGATCACCGCCGCGAACAGGCTGACGAGCGAACGGCTGTACGAATGGTCGGCGGCGCCGGCGAGCGCGACCGCGGCGTCGCGCGTGCGCGCGGCATCCTCGTCGTGGCCGAGCAGCCACAGCGTGTGGGCGAGCCGGATCGTGCACACGAGCTCGGGGTCCTGCCCGTAGCGGAGGAGGTGCACGGCCCGGTGCTCGGGACGCCAGCGCGCGAGCGCGGCCTCGAAGTGCTCTCGCGCGGGCTGCAGCCGGCACTGCCAGTACGCGGCCACGGCGAGCACCCAGCCGCTCTCGACCCACAGGATGTCGTCTCCCGCGCTCTCCCCGCG
>JBKOYW010000160.1:0-6337 GCA_046744275.1 Actinomycetota bacterium | reverse complement strand
GGCCCGGCGCGAGCCGGACGTGTCGCTCGACGCTCCCGAGTCGATCGGGGGGACTCCTCGCCGCGCCCCCTCCAAGCGTGCCCCCGCTCGGCGCCCGGCTCCGCGGCAGCCCGCACCTCCCGCCCCGATCGAGGCCGACGTCCTCCCCGGGCGCCGGTTCGCCCGCGACCGGCCGTGGCCGGAGGAGGCCGAGACGCTTTGGACCTGCGAGATCGCGTGGAAGGCGGGCTACGTCAAGTCGACCTTCCGTGCGATGGCCGGACCCCCGGGCGGCGACGGCCGGCGCAAGCCGATCGGCGAGTCGCCGTCGCTGCGCTGGACGCTGATGACCGACCCCGAGCCGCCGACGCCGGAGATGGTCGCGGGCGTCAAGGCCCTGATGGGCGCGCTGGTCGCGGCGGGCTGGGAGCGCACGGAGCCCGGCGGAGCGTGGTACGCGCAGCGGTTCCTGTGGCGCGGCGAGGGCGAGCCGGGTCCGGTGGAGGTCCCGGAGCCGACGGGGTCCGCTGAGCCTCCGCGTCGCTGACGCCAAGCTCGCGCCAACGATTCGACAATCGGCGAGCGGAACGCTTGCCCGCATGAACCTGAGCCGCCTCGCGTTCGCGACCACGTCAGCCGTCCTGCTGCTCGCCGCCCCCGCCGCCGCGTCGTCCACCGCCGCCGCCGGCCCGAGCCCGACGCCGCTCATCCTCGAGCTGATCCTCGCCGGCGTCGTCGTCACCGGCATGGCCGTCCGCCGCCCGGTCTCCCGGGCCTTCGCCGCCGTGCGCCGCGGGATCGCCGCGCCGCGGACCCGCGCGACCGCCCGCGCTCGCGCCCGCCGCGTCTAGCTGGGCACGCCCGGTCGCGCCGACGAACATCAGCTGCGCGGGTAAGGAGGGCGCGGGTGCCGCCCGCGCCCACGGTCCCTGGCGCCAAATCCGCGATATGCGCGGATAAGGCGCCACGCAGCGGTGCTTGGCGCCTTACCTCGAATACCGAGGCAAACGCGCCATCGACCGGTACGTGGCGCCTTTACGGCGATATGCGCCGTGAAAGCGCCAGGCGGTCAGCGAGCGCGGCCGGCGCTCCCGCTTCCCTACCCAGCGCAGTTGACGTGCGACATCAAGGGCGCTTGGGCACGAGCACGAGCCGCTTGAACTCGGCCACGAGGACGCCGTCCTGGTTGAAGACGCGCGTGTGGACCTTGACCGTCCCGCGATCGGGC
The DNA here is from genome assembly GCA_046744275.1 of Actinomycetota bacterium. Classification (GTDB taxonomy): domain Bacteria; phylum Actinomycetota; class Thermoleophilia; order Solirubrobacterales; family Solirubrobacteraceae; genus DASSUW01. The sequence goes on along the minus strand of JBKOYW010000160.1, from coordinate 5,130 downwards.
TTCGAGCGCGACTCGCGCACCTCGAGCACCTCGGTCTCGGCGAACAGCGTGTCGCCGTGGAACACCGGCGCAGGGTGGCTGAGCTCCTCGGTCGCCAGGTTGGCGATCGCCTTGCCGGAGATGTCGGACACGCTCATGCCGAGCGCGAGCGAGTAGACGTACGGGCCGACGACGACGTTGCGGCCCTGTTGGGAGCCGGCCGCGTACACGTCGTTGATGTGCAGCGGGTGATGGTTCATGGTGATCAGGCAGAACATGTGGTCGTCCGCCTCGGTCACCGTCTTGGCCGGCCAGTGCTTGTAGACGGCCCCGACCTCGAACTCCTCGAGATAGCGGCCGTAGGGATGCGCGCCCGACGCCTCGCGGGAGCGCTGATCGGTGTCAACGGAGGTCATGGCGGCCCATTGTGGCGGGCAGTCGCACCGCCCGCCGCACCACCGCGCTGTTCCCAGGCCCGTCGGTCGCGACCAGGAGCGAGACTGTCACTGCCAGGCCCGCAACTGAGAACCGCATCCTCGCTCCTCGGGTTCGTCCGCAACCCCCGCCCGCCCGCTCGGCGCGACATATTCCCGCGATCACCAGTCCACATTTTCGAGCAGCGCGACGCCCGCGGGCCAGCCGCTAGGGTCATCCGGCTCATGCGCAGCCCTCGTTCCTTCTTCCAGCCGCTCGCCATCGGCGCCCCTGAACCGCTCCGTGAGATCCCGGTCCGCCCCTCGCGGATGATCCACTTCCTCGACTTCTCGAACGAGAAGATGGTCGCCAAGGCGGCCGAGATCGCGACCAAGACCGACATCCTGCTCGGCAACCTCGAGGACGCGATCCCGGTCGACCGCAAGGAGGCCGCTCGCGAAGGGCTGATCCGCGTGGGCAAGACGATCGAGCTCGGCGAGACGGCGCTGTGGACGCGCGTGAACGCGCTCGAGTCACCGTGGGCGCTCGACGACCTCACGCAGATCGTCGGCGAGATCGGCGACCGGATCGACGTCGTGATGATCCCCAAGGTCGAGGGACCGTGGGACATCCACTACGTCGACCGGCTGCTGGCCCAGCTCGAGGCGCGCGCCAAGCTCGACCGGCCGATCCTGGTGCACGCGATCCTCGAGACCGCCCAGGGCGTGGCGAACGTGGAGGAGATCGCCACCGCCAGCCCGCGGATGCAGGGCATGAGCCTGGGGCCGGCCGACCTCGCGGCCAGCCGCCGCATGAAGACGACCCGGGTCGGCGGCGGCCACCCGGGCTACCGCGTGCTGTCCGATCCCGACGGCTCCGACGCGCCGCGAGCCGCCGCCCAGCAGGACCTGTGGCACTACACGCTGGGGCGCATGGTCGACGCCTGCGCGGCCGCCGGCATCCTCCCGTTCTACGGCCCGTTCGGCGACATCCGCGACATCGAGGGCTGCGAGGCCCAGTTCCGCGCGGCCTACCTGATGGGCTGCGTCGGCGCGTGGTCGCTCCACCCGGCGCAGATCGACGTCGCCCGCAAGGTCTTCTCCCCCGACCCCGACGAGGTCGCGTTCGCCAAGAAGGTGATCGAGGCGATCCCGGACGGCGCCGGCGTGCACATGATCGACGGCAAGATGCAGGACGACGCGACGTGGAAGCAGTGCCGCGTCATGGTCGACCTGGCGGCGATGCTGGCCCGGAAGGACCCGGAGCTCGCGCGGGCGTACGAGCTCTGAACGTCAACTGCGCTGGGTAGGGAAGCGGGGGGTTCGTCCGCGCGGGCGGTCTCCAAGCGTCTGGCGCCTTACGTCGCTATTCGAGGTAAAGGCGCCATCGCCCTCGCGGCCGCCGAATCCGCCGCCTCCTCACCGAGCGCAGTCAGAACTTGAATCGGCGCGGACAGGTGGAGCGCGGATTGCCCATCCCGCTCCCGCCCGTGTACCGGAAGCAGCTCGCGTAGCGGAACTTGCCCTTCCAGTCCGCCGGGAGCCGCACGATCGCGGTCGAGCGGTAGCGGCCCGCTCGGATGCGCTCCAGCTCGCCCGTCGCCGCACGCGGCGCGCGCTTGGCGCCGCGCGGCCCCACGTAGAAGATCGTCGGCTTGTCGAGCTTCACCCCGCGCGGGACGCGGTAGCGCTGCGTGACCCGGATCACGCGCGAGTTGCGGGCGCGGAAGGTCAGCGTGAAAGCCGGGAACACGTACGCGCGCTCGCGCGGCGATACCGCGTCGCCGACGCGCACCCGCAGGTCCCAGTTCCGGTCGAGCTCGCGCTCGAACGAGTAGGTGCCGTCGGCCGCCGTCACGCCTTCGTCGATCACGGCGAACTCGTCCTCGAACGGGTAGCGGCGACCCTCGAGCTGGACCGGCTGGCCGGCGAACGGCAGCCCGTCCTGCAGCGCGGTCCCGCTGATCGTCGTGGGCTCGCCGTAGCGGGTCTCCTCCGGGGCGACCTTCATGTCGACGGTCACCGCGGCATGCGCCGCCGGGGCGCCGAACGCGAGCATCAGTGTGGCCAGGAGCACGGAACGCACCGGGGCCATGAGGCTAGCGACGCTTGTAGGGTTGCCCGTCCGCATGCGCCCCCGCCGCACCTGCCACGCCGTCCCCGGATCGAGCGAGCGCTTCCTCGCCAAGGCCGCCGGGCTCGACGCCGACGAGGTGTTCCTCGACCTCGAGGACGCGGTCGCCGCCACCGAGAAGGAACGGGCGCGGGAGCTTGTCATCGCCGCCCTCAAGGACACGGACTTCGGCTCCAAGACCGTCGTCGTCCGCGTGAACGGGACCGACACACCGCACTACTACCGCGACCTCATCGCCGTCGTCGAGCAGGCCGGCGATCGCCTCGACGCGATCATGCTGCCGAAGGTCCGCACACCCGGCGACGTCGAGATGACCGCCAAGCTCCTCACCCAGATCGAGCTGGCGCGGGAGCTGCCGACGGGGCGGATCGGCATCGAGGCCCAGATCGAGGACGCCACCGGGCTGCTCGCCTGCGAGGCGATCGCCGCCGCCTCGCCGCGGATGGAGACGCTGATCTTCGGGCCCGGCGACTACAGCGCCGCGGTCGGCATCCCGATCACCACGATCGGCGGCGCTCCCGAGCACTACCCGGGCGACCACCTCAACTACGTCTTCTCACGCCTCGTCGTGGCCGCGCGCGCCGCCGGGATCCAGGCGATCGACGGTCCGTACGCGGCGTTCGACGACGAGGACGGCCTGCGCGCCCGCGCGCGCCTGGCCCGCGCGCTCGGGATGGACGGCAAGTGGACGATCCACCCGCGCCAGATCGCCACCGTCAACGAGGTCTTCACGCCCGCGCGCGAGGAATGGGAGCGCGCCGAGGCGCTCCTCACCGCCTACCGCGAGGCCGCCGACGCCGGTCGCGGCGCGGCGATGTTCGAGGGCGAGATGATCGACGAGGCCAACCGCCGGATGGCCGAGCGGCTGGCGGAGGCGGGCCGCGCCGCCGGCTACGCCGACGGCACGGCGCCCTACACGCAGACCTGACGGCGCAGACGCCCAGGCGCGGAGGGCCGAGCCTCCCTCCGCGCAGGATGCGGCTGTCCCGCATGCCGCCAGACGGCCTGACGGCCGTCCGGACCGAGCGCGTCGATGCCGGTGACGCGCCCGTCCTCGCCGTAGACCACCTCCTTGACGACGGTGACGAGACCTCCGCCGTCGTCGCACGAGTCCTCCTCGACGCGAGCGAGCCGGCCCCCCTCGTGCCGGTACCGCTCGCGCGAGCAGGATCCCGTCGGCGGCATGAACCGCTCGCTCTCCACCGGCTTTCCTCCCGCAAGCCGCATCCGCATGACGGATTGCAGCTCTGCCGGCAGCTCGCGGCCGCCGCATTCGAGTGGAGCCCGGAAGCAGGCGACCTCGACCTGGTCGCGGCTCCACATCGAGAACCGTTCGAGCCAGACCTCGCCGGTTCCGTCGTACTGCCGGACGCACACCACGCGCCCGAGCGCGTCGAACCCGATCGCCTCGTGCTCCTGCCACGGCGGCGGGGGCCGGTGCAGCCAACGCCCAGGGGAGCAGCCCATCCGCTCCAGGCGCAGCGGCTCCACGTCGCCGTGACCGGACGTCGGCGTCGCCCAGCGCCAGCGGACCGCGGCCGTCTCCGCCCGCGTCACCAGCTCCTCGTAACAGCCGGCGAGCTCCTCCGCTCGCGCCCGGACCCATCCCTCGGTGGCGGCGGCCGGCCCATCCACGGCCGTCCGCGACAGCCCTCTCTCCATGGTCCGGACGCTACCTGCACTTTTGCCGAGCGTCAAGCAAAAGCTGCAAAGTGGGGCGGCAGATTCCTGCAATCTTGGAACGAATCAAGACGCAACCCGTTCCTTGTGGCATTCTGATACGCCATGACGGACCTGCTGGGCAGCGAAGAGCTAGATGCGAACCGGCGTTTCGACGCCGCTCGGCCCAGCACGAGCTCGTCCGGCGGGGGGAACGGAGGAGCCTCGGGCACCGGGGCGGGAGCAATGCTGCGCCTCATCCGCGACGGTCGGGCGACCACGCGCGCGGAGCTCGTGGCGCTCACCGGGCTGGCGCGCTCCACGGTCGCCCAGCGGATGGACGCGCTGCTCGCCCAGCGGCTCGTCATCCCGGCCGGGGCGAGCGCGTCGACGGGCGGCCGGCCGCCCAAGACGTTCGCCTTCAACCGCAACGCCGGGGTCGTGCTGGCGGCCGACCTCGGGGCCACCCACTCGCGCGTCGCGGTCACCGATCTCGCCGGCGATGTCATGGTGGAAACACGAACGGACATCCCGATCGCGGACGGTCCGGACACCGTGCTGGGCTGGCTCGAGGAGACCTTCGACGCCCTGCTGACCGAGAGCGCGCACAAGCAGAGCGACGTGCGCGGCATCGGCGTCGGCATCCCGGGTCCGGTCGAGTTCGCGACCGGGACGCCGGTGGCGCCGCCGATCATGCCCGGCTGGGACGGCTACGGCGTCGCAACCCGTCTGCGCGAGCGCTACGGGGCGACCGTGCTCGTGGACAACGACGTGAACATCATGGCCCTGGGCGAGTACTGGGCCCGCTGGCGCGACACCGCGCACCTGCTGTTCGTGAAGGTCGGCACCGGCATCGGCTGCGGGGTGATCACCGACGGGCGCATCCATCGCGGGGCGCAGGGCGCGGCGGGTGACATCGGCCACATCCACGTGCCCGACCACGAC
>JBKOYW010000052.1:0-4411 GCA_046744275.1 Actinomycetota bacterium | reverse complement strand
GGGCAGGACCCGCCGGTCCCGACGCCGACGCCCACCCCGACACCGACACCGGTTCCGGTCCAGGGCACGCTGAAGCTGAAGGCGCAGAAGGTGATGCGCGACGGCGACCGCAGCGTCGTGCTCACGCGCACGTCATGGCGCGTCCGCGGGGAGCTGCGCCCGTTCGTGCCCGGCCAGGCCGTCGTCGTGCGCTTCTTCCGCAACGGCCGCAAGATCCACCAACAGACCGAGGCGCTGGTGCCGATCCGCGGAGGCACCGCGGGTGAGTTCCTGACCCCGTTCCGCACCCCCAAGGCCGGCCGGGTGGTGGTCAGCGCCGTCCACCTCGCCACGCCGGAGCTCGACACGGCGCGCAGCGAGAAGGTGCGCGTCAACGTGATGAAGCCGGTCCTCGGCGGGACGATCACGCGCCTGTTCCAGAAGAACCTCGCGAAGATGCACTACGCGGTCTCCCGCAACGGCATCTACGACGACGCGACGGCCCGCGCGGTGATGGCCTATCGCAAGGTCAACGGCATGGCGCGCACGTACTCGGTGTCGGAGGCGATCGTGCGTCGCGTGCTCGCCGGCAAGGGCGCCTTCAAGGCCAAGTACCCGGGCGACGGCCGCCACGTCGAGGCCGACCTCTCGCGCCAGTTGCTGGCGCTGATCAACCGGCGCGGCAGGGTCTACCGCGTGTACCACACCTCGACCGGGGCGCCCGCAACGCCGACCGTGATCGGCCGCTTCAGCGTGTACCGCAAGTCGCCGGGGACCAACGCCAAGGGCATGGTCCACTCCAACTACTTCATCCGCGGCTACGCGATCCACGGCTACCCATCGGTCCCGGCCTACAACGCCAGCCACGGCTGCCTGCGCGTGCCGATCCCGAACGCGTGGTTGATCTACAGCTGGGTCCGGATGGGGACCGTCGTGCGCGTGTACCCGTAGAGCGGCTGGGCGGCCTCGCGCACGAGCCGCCCGAGCACCGCGGGCATCCCGCCGGCCGCGTGCGCGTGGCGCATGCGGTCGGCGCCGTTGCCCTCGCGCAGGATGCGCTCGATGCCCTCGAGCCCGTCTCCGCGGGCGTACGAGCGTGCAAGCGCAAGCGTGTCCGCGGCCACCTCGCGCACCGGCCGCAGCCGTCCGCCCCACCAGATCGTGGCGTCCAGGCCGTCGCGGCCGGCCCGGAACGACGACTCGGTGAGCGCCTCCGCGGGCTCGACGGCGCCGTGCCCGTCGGCGCACGCGGCGGCGAGGGCGTGGATGAGCTCGGCCAGCCCCGCGACCGACTCGAGGCGCGACTGCGCGTCCATCGCCCGCACCTCGACCGTGCCGAGCCGCGGGTGCGGCCGGATGTCCCACCACAGGTACGTGTAGTCGGGCAGCGCGCCGGCCGCGACCCACGCCTCGACGGCCTCGCAGTAGTCCTCCCAGCCGGCGAACGCCCGCGGGATCACCGCGCGCGGGAAGCCGCGGAAGAGCTGCGCGCGGGCGGTCGCGAAGCCGGAGTCGCGGCCGTGCCAGTACGGCGAGTGGGCGGCCAGCGCCTGCAGCAGGGGCAGGTGGCTGCGCAGCCGGTTGAAGGCCGCGATCGCAGTCTCGGCGTCCGGCATCCCTACGTGGACGTGCAGCGCGCACGTCGGCGTGCGCTCGAGCAGGCCGCGCATCGTGTCGTGGATCCGGTCGTAGCGCGGCAGGCGTACGTGCACGACCTCGCCGAACCCGGCGCTTGGGTGCAGGCCGGCGCCGGCGAGCGTGGCGCCGGCGTCGCGCATCGCCTCGCGCAGCCGTTCGAGCTCGCCGACGGCCTCGGCCGCCGTGGCGCACACCGAGGACGAGCCCTCGACCATCGCCTCGTAGACGTCGGGCTTGACGTCGGGGGAACCGATGCGGGCGATCAGCTCGCCCGCGAAGTGGTCGAGGTCGTGCCGAGGCGCCTCCGCCACGAGCAGGAGTTCCTCCTCGACTCCGAGAGCGAGGGGCGCCGAGCCGAAGGCGTGCTCCACGCTCGCGAGTCTACGGACCGTCGGCGCTCGGCCATAGCATCCGGTCGCGATGGCCGCTCGCGAGACCCTGATCGAGGAGCTGCGCCGGCACGCGCTGGTGATCGGCGAGGTCACCCTGACCTCGGGCGCGACCGCGCAGTACTACGTCGATGCCAAGCGCGCGATCCTGCGCCCGGCGGGCTTCGGTGCGCTGGGGGAGCTGGTGGCGGCGTACGCGCGTCAGTGGGAGGCGACCGCGGTGGGCGGGCTGACGATGGGAGCCGACGCACCGGCCTGCGCCGCGCTGGCAGGCGGGGCCGACGTGAAGGCGTTCTTCGTTCGCAAGGAGACCAAGGCGCACGGCCTGCAGCGCCGGGTCGAGGGACCGCCACTCGAGCAGGGCGAGCGCTGCCTGATCGTGGAGGATGTGGTGACCACGGGCGGCTCGACCGTGCAGGCGATCGAGGCGGTGCGCGGCGAGGGCCACGACATCTGCGGCGTGGTCGCGATCCTGGACCGCCTCACGGGCGGGGCCGACGCGATCGCGCGGGCTTCCGGCGGCGCGCCGTACGAGGCGCTGGCGACGATCGACGACGTCTACCCCGACCGCCCGGACCGCTAGGCGCTGGCGGCGATCGCCTGGTCGACCGCGTCGGGCGACAGCACGGCCTCGGTGACCATCACGGCGGCGCCGAGGATGCCGGCGCGGTCCTCGAGCGTCGAGCGGGAGATCCGGATCGAGCGGGTGGCGAGCGCGGTCGAGCGCCGGTAGACCACCTCGCGCACGCCGGCCAGGAGGTGCTCGTCGGCCTGCGCGACGTCGCCGCCGATGACGATCACGCCGGGGTTGAAGAAGTTGACCGCGGTGGCGAGCACGCCGCCGAGCTCGCGGCCGGCCTGGCGGACGAGGCGCATCGCCTCGGGCCTGCCCTCGCGCACGTGACGGACGACGTCGCGGCTGTTCTCGGCGGGGATACCGATCTCCGCGAGCCGGGCGGCCATGGCGCCGCCGCCGGCGATCGCCTCGAGGCAGCCGAGGTTGCCGCAGCGGCAGATCACGTCGTCGTGGTCGGGCACGTGGATGTGGCCGATGTCGCCGGCGGCGCCCTGGGCGCCGCGGTGGATGCGGCCGTCGGTGATGACCCCGCAGCCGATGCCGGTGCCGACCTTGACGAAGAGCAGGTGGTCGGTGTCGCGCCAGCGGGCCCAGTACTCGCCGAGCGCCATGATGTTCACGTCGTTGTCCACGAGCACAGGGGCGCCGTAGCGCTCGCGCAGATGAGCGGCCACGCCGTAGCCGTCCCAGCCGGGCATGATCGGCGGCGCCACCGGCGTGCCGGTGACGAACTCGACGGGCCCCGGAACGCCGACGCCGACGCCCTGGACGTCGCCACGCTCGCGGTCGGCATCCTTCAGCAGGCTGTCGAGCGCCTCCTCGAGCCAGGCCAGCACGACCTCCGGGCCATTCGCGATCGGGATGTCCTCGCGCGTCTCGGCGAGCACGTCGCCGGCCAGGTCGGTGACCGCCACGCGCGAGTGCGTGGCGCCGAGGTCGGCCGCCAGCACGACGCCCGCGTCGCGGTTGAACGCGAACGTCCGTGGTGGGCGCCCGCCGCGCGAGGCGCCCGGCTCGGCGGGCACCACGAGCTGGCGCGAGAGCAGTGCGTCGACGCGCTGCGCCACCGTCGATCGCGACAGACCCGTGAGCTCGACGAGCTCGGCGTGCGTGCGTGCGCGCCCGTCGCGGATCAGGCGCAGCATCGCTCCCGCGCCGTTGGGAGACGTTCCTGCAAAGCCGGCCATTTGCTCAGTCTGCCAGAGCGGCCTGATGCGGATCACATTTTCTCGACGTGAACGGTCCTGCACGGATCGGCGAAGGAGGGGTAGCGACCATCCCGCATGCCGTGACCCACCCCGAACCGGACACCCTGCCGCGCCCGGCGACCGAGACGGACGACGCCGTCCTGATCGAGCGCTCGTGGCGCGAGCCCGACCGGTTCGCGGAGGTCTTCGACCGCCACTACGCCGACATCCACGGCTACGTGTCGCGGCGGCTCGGCGCGGGCCTCGCGGACGACCTGACCGCCGAGACGTTCCTCGTTGCGTTCGACAGGCGGCGGCGCTTCGACGTCGCGTACCCGAGCGCACGGCCGTGGCTGTACGGGATCGCCTCCAACCTCGTCGCCCGCCATCGGCGGGCCGAGCTGCGGCGGTACCGGGCGCTCGCCCGGGCCGCGGTGGTGGAGGCGGTCGACGGCCACAGCGAGCGGGCCAACGGCCGCGTGGACGCCGAGGCGCTCCGCGGACGGCTCGCCGCCGCACTGGTGGACGTCGAGGACCGCGACCGCGAGGTGCTGCTGCTCGTCGCGTGGGCGGGGCTCAGCTGCGAGGAGGCGGCGCGCGCGCTCGGCATCCCAGCCGGCACGGCGCGGTCGCGCCTGCAC
>JBKOYW010000189.1:0-5905 GCA_046744275.1 Actinomycetota bacterium | reverse complement strand
GCCCTACTGAGTTGCCCATGCCGGCATCCGGCCGGCATTCGTGATGCCGACGGTCGCCATCCAGGCGCCCGTAACGGGCCCTTCGGCCTCTAGATGTCGCGCCACGTGTGCGCCGGCGTCCAGCCGAACTCGCGCTTCGCCTTGGCGTTCGACGCCCCGCGCACGCGGGTCATCATCGACAGCGCCTGCGGCCCGCCGGCGAGCCGGACGAGCCAGCCAGGCAGCCGCCGCGGGGGCGGCGCGCCGACCGACGCGGCGAGCTGGGGCAGCCACTCGGCGATCGGGGCGGGCGCGTCGTCGACGACGTTGTAGATCCCGGGCGGTCCGCCCTCGATCGCCGCGACCGTCGCCGCGGCCGCGTCGTCGATGTGCACGAACGACCAGATGCCGGCGCCGCTGCCGCCGAGCGGGAACTTGCGCTTGCGGATCATCTCCACGTGCGCGCCGCCCTCGTCGATCGAGGTGCCGGGGCCGTAGAACCCGCCGTAGCGCAGCACGACGCCCTCCATGTCGCGCGCGCCCATCACCGCGTCCTCGAGGTACCGGATGGCGGCCAGGGACTCGCGCGCGTCGGCCGGCGGCTCGGGATCCAGCGGGGCGTCCTCGGCCTTGATCGCGTCGCCCTCGCGGGCGTACGGCCAGCCCGCGTAGCTCTGCCACACCAGCCGGCGCGCGCCGGCCGCGCGCGCGGCACCGATCAGGTTGTCGGTGCCCTCCGTCCGCAGGCGGTTCGTCATAGCGAACGCCTTGTCGAAGTTGCGCAGCGCGCCCAGGCTGGACAGCGCGGTGAGCTGGTGGACGACGACGTCGGGCTCCGCGGCCACGACGGCGGCGCGCAGCGCCTCGGCGTCGAGCGGGTCGACGACGACCGGCTCAGCGCCGATCGCGCGGAGGCGGTCGGCGTTGGAGCGGGTCGTGCCGGTGACGTGGTGCCCGCGCTCGATCAGCTGCGGGACGAGCCGGCGCCCGAGCGTTCCGCTCGCGCCGGCGATGAAGATGCGTAGCTTGTTCATGTGATGTCAGACGAGACGGGCACGGCCGCTGTGACAGCCGAGGACCTCCGGCCGCTGATGCTCTCGATCGCCTACCGCATGGTCGGCAGCTACAGCGAGGCCGAGGATCTCGTCCAGGAGGCGTTCCTGCGGCTGCACCAGGAGGGCGACGTCGAATCCCCGAAGGCGTGGCTGACGACCGTGACCACGCGGCTGGCGATCGACCACCTGCGCTCCGCCCGCGTGCGCCGCGAGGAGTACCCCGGCACATGGCTGCCCGAGCCGGTGGCGGACGACCCGGCGCCGGACGCCGCCGTCCGCGCGGAGACGCTCTCCGTCGCCGTGCTCGTGCTGCTCGAGAGCCTCACGCCGGTCGAGCGCGCCGTGTTCGTGCTGCGCGAGGCGTTCGACTACGGCTACGACGAGATCGCGGAGATCGTCGGCAAGAGCGAGGACAACTGCCGCCAGCTCGCAGCCCGCGCCCGCCGTCACGTGGAGGAGCGTCGGCCGCGCTTCGAGCCCTCGCGCGAGCAGCGCGACGAGCTCGTGCGGCGCTTCGTGGCCGCGCTCCAGGAGGGCGAGACCGAGCCGCTGGTCGAGCTGCTGGCCGAGGACGTCGCGTTCTACGGCGACGGCGGCGGCAAGGCGCCGGCGGTCGGCCGGCCGGTGGTCGGCGCCGAGGCGGTCATCCGGATGCTCGCCGGCTTCATGCGCGTCGGGGCGCGCCGCGGCGCCACGGCCGAGGTCGTGGAGTTCAACGGCGAGACCGGTCTGGCCGCGTACGAGGACGGCCGCCTGGTCGCGGTCTGGGCGTTCGAGATGTCAGGCGACGCCGTGCGGGCCATCCGCGGGATCGTCAACCCGGACAAGCTGCGCCACCTCGCGCCGGCCTGAGGCGACCAGGGCGCCGGCGTCCTCCTCGGCGAGGGCGCCCGCTCCGGCGCGGGCGGCCGCCACCAGCTTGAGATAGGGGCTTAGGCGCGGTAGTGGAGGTGGACGACGCCGTTGGCGAACCGGCGCTCGCCGACCAGCTCGAGCGGCACGCGGACGTCGTCGGGAAGCGCTTGCGTGCCGCCTCCGACCACGAGCGGCGTGACGAACAGGTGGTACTCGTCGACGAGCCCGCCCCGGATCGCGTGGGCGGCGAGCTCGGGACCGCCGATGATGATGTCGCGCTCCGCGCGCGGCTTGAGCTGCCGGACCGCCTCGGGGTCGAACTCGCGCTCGATCCGCGTCCTCGCGCTGGAGGCCGACTCCAGCGTCCTCGAGTACACGATCTTGTCCGCCGCCCGCCAGAGCTCCGCGAAGTCCCGGATCACCGGCGACTCGTCTTCGATCGTCTCCCAGGCGACGAGCACCTCGTACATTCGGCGCCCGTACAGGTGCGTGCCGACCGGCCGCATGATGTCGTTGACGGCCGCGTGCACCGCCTCGTCCGGCGCGGCCCAGTCGAAGTTGCCGTCCTCGTCGGCCACATAGCCGTCGAGCGACGCGATTGCCGAGTAGATCAGCTTCGCCATCAGATCTCGAGGACGATCTTGCCGAGCTTGCCGCCGGCCTTGAAGCGCTCGTAGGCGGCCGAGACCTCGTCGAGCGGGAAGGTGGCGGCGACCGGCACCGAGAGGTCGCCGGACACGAAGCCGGGCAGGACCGCCTTCTCGACCAGCCGTGTGGCGATCGCCTTCTCCTCCAGCGGGCGGGCGCGCATGGTCGACGCGTGGATGCGGGCGCGCCTGAACATCAGCGCGCGCAGGTCGAGCTCGATCTTGCCGCCGGCGCCGACGCCGATGACGACGATCCGGCCGCGCATCGCCAGCGCCTCGAGGTTGCCCGGCCAGTTGGGGGCGCCGACGAGCTCGAGGATGACGTCGAACGGGCCGGCGTCGACGAACTCTTCGGGCGCGATCGCGTTCACGCCGAGCGCGGCGACCTGCTCGCGGCAGTGCTCGTTGCGCACGGTCGCGGTCACGCGTGCGCCCGCCATCGTGCCGAGCTGGACTGCAGCCGTCCCGACACCGCCCGCCGCGCCGTGGACGAGCAGCCGCTCGCCCACCATGAGCTCGGCCTGGGTGAAGAGCGCGTCGTGGGCCGTGAAGAAGACCTCGGGCACGCCGCCGGCCGCGATCCAGTCCAGCTCGTCCGGCACCGGCATCGCCACGCGCTCGTTGACCACGGCCAGCTCCGCCTGGCCGCCGCCGCCGACGATCGACATCACGCGGTCGCCCGGCTCGAAGCGCTCGACGCCGTCGCCGGTGTCCACGACCTCGCCCGCCAGCTCGAGCCCAGGGATGTCCTGCGGGAAGCCCGGCGGGGCCGGATAGCCGCCCGCGAGCTGGTAGATGTCGGCCCCGTTGAGGCCCGCCGCGCGCACGCGCACGAGCAGCTCGCCGGTCTGCGGTTGGGGATCGGGGTGCTCCGCGACGACGATCTCGCCGTCGCGGATGGTGGCGGCGCGCATCGCGGCGCGATGGTACCGGAGGGCCAAGACTCCCCGTTCAGCCGTTGTGCTGCCGGTTGACATGATGAGGTAATGGCTGCAAATGGGCCTTTTCCCGCACGTCCCGCCGCTGTGGCGCGAGACCCGCGTCGGTCTCGAGGCCGCTCAGCTGCTGCGGAGTCCCGTCTGGCGGGGCGTCGGCGTGGCGCCCGGCGACGGGCGCGGCGTGCTGCTCGTTCCCGGGTTCCTGGCGGGCGACGGCACGCTCGCCACGATGGCCAAGTGGCTGCGCGCGAACGGATACTGGACGCTGCGCGCGGGCATCAGAGCCAACGTCGGCTGCTCGCAGGAGGCGTGCGAGCGGATCGAGGAGCGGCTCGAGGCGCTCGCCGCGCACACCGGCCGGCCGGTCGCGATCGTCGGGCAGAGCCGCGGCGGCGTGCTGGCCAGGGTCGTCGCCACCCGCCGGCCCGACCTTGTGTCAGGCATCGTGACGCTCGGCGCCCCGACCGTCGGCATGCTGCGCGTCCACCCGCTGGTGCTGCTCCAGGTCGGGCTCGTCGGCGCGCTCGGGACCGGCCGCGTGCCGGGCTTGTTCCGGATGAGCTGCCTGCGCGGCGCCTGCTGCGAGTCGTTCCGCACGGACCTGGTCGCCCGCTTCCCTGCCGGCGTTCGCTACGTCTGCGTGTACTCGCGCTCGGACGGGATCGTCGACTGGCGCGCCTGCCTCGACGGCGCCGCGACCGAGCTCGTCGAGATCGACGCCTCGCACTGCGGCATGGCGCTCAGCAGCGGCGCGTACGAGGAGGTCGCACGAGCGCTGGCCGCCTTTGCGGACGACGAGCCGGCGCCGCTCGCCCAGGCGGCGTAAGCGCGCGCTGCGCGGGGTATGACTCGCGCCGTGCGGGCCGAGCTGGCCGAGAAGGGCCGCACGCCGGTCCTCGTCGACTACGAGCGGCCGCACTGCTACGTCGTCGCGCCGATCGGGCCGGATCGCGGCGCGCTGACAACGTCAACTGCGCTGGGTAAGGAAGCGAGGGAGCCGCCCGCGCGGCTGGTCTTCGAACGCCTGGCGCTTTGAGGTCGCTATGCGACACAAAGGCGCCAAGCACCACCGCTTGGACCGACGACCCCGCGGGCTCCCCGCTTCCTTACCCAGCCGCAGTTGACGTTCTAGACGCGCTCGAGCAGCGCCACGCACTCGATGTGCGGCGTCTGCGGGAACATGTCGACCGGGCGGACTCGGTCGAGGCGGTAGCCGGCTTCGACCATCTGCGCGGCGTTCGGCGCGAGCGTGGTCGGGTTGCAGGAGACGTAGACGACCCGCGACGGCGACGCCTCGAGGATGCGGCGCACGACCTTCGCCGACAGACCGGCGCGCGGCGGGTCGACGACCACGACGTCCGGGCGGCCGGCCTGCTCGACCAGCTCGCGCATCGCGAGCCGGATGTCGCCGGCGTAGAACCGGGCGTTCAACACGTCGTTCAGGCGCGCGTTCTCGATCGCGTCGGCCACCGCCGGCTCGACGATCTCGACGCCGATCAGCTCGCGCGCGCGGGCGGCCAGGGTGAGCCCGATCGTGCCGATCCCGCAGTAGAGGTCGAAGACGCGCTCGTGCCCGCGCAGCTGCGCGAACTCGGCGGCGACCTCGTAGAGCCGCTCGGCCATCTCCGTGTTGGTCTGGAAGAACGCCTCGGGGCTGACGAGGAAATCCAGGCCGCGCACGCGCTCGCGCAGCTGCGGGGTGCCGGAGAGCAGGACGGTGTCGCCGCCGGACGAGCTCTCGCCGAGCTGCTCCTGCCGGGTCCAGAACAGGCCGTCGCAGCGGACCGCGTCGATCAGCGAGTCGGTGTCGATGCTGCCTGGCGACGTGACGAGCCGCACCTGCAGCTCGCCGGTCCGTCGGCCCTCGCGCACGACGAGATTGCGCAGCAGGCCGAGCTGCTCGCGCCGGTCCCACGCGCTCAGGCCCTGCCCGCGCGCCCACGCGAGCACCTGCTCGCGCATCGCGTTGGCGCGCTCGGACGCCAGCAGGCAGTCGTCCATCGGCACGATCTCATCCCAGCGCCCGGGGGCGTGGAAGCCGCACACGAGCTCCCCGCCGGGACCGGTTCCGAACGAGTACTCGAGCTTGTTGCGGTAGCGCCACTGCTCGACAGCCGGCACGATCGGCTCGAGCTCGAACCCCTCCAGCTTCCCGATCCTCTCGAGCGCCTCCCGCACCTGCTCGGCCTTGACCTCGAGCTGGCGCTCGTAGGGCAGCACCTGCCAGGGCGCGCCGGGGTGATGCGCGACGGGCGGGATGCGATCCGGCGACGGCTCGACGACCTCGACCGTCCGGGCCTCGGCGTAGGCGCGCTTGGCCTTGCCGACCACGGCGCGCACGCGATCGCCCGGCATGCCGCCGGCGACGAACACCACATAGCCGTCGAGCCGGGCGACGCCGTTGCCGCCGTAGGCGAGCGACTCGACGGTC
>JBKOYW010000113.1:0-11012 GCA_046744275.1 Actinomycetota bacterium | reverse complement strand
GCGGCGGCGCGGGCAACGACACGATCACCGGCTCCGAGCACAACGACCGGCTGATCGGCGGCGACAACGACGACGACGTCAGTGGCAGCGCCGGCAACGACACGATCGTCTGGAACCCGGGCGACGACACCGACCGCAACGAGG
This sequence comes from Actinomycetota bacterium, assembly GCA_046744275.1. Taxonomy (GTDB): domain Bacteria; phylum Actinomycetota; class Thermoleophilia; order Solirubrobacterales; family Solirubrobacteraceae; genus DASSUW01. The sequence goes on along the minus strand of JBKOYW010000113.1, from coordinate 10,868 downwards.
GTGGTGCCGGCGACGACACGATCGAGGTCAACGGCGGCGGCGGCCCCGAGACGTTCACCGTCAAGCCCTCCGCCACGGCTGGCCGCGTCGACTTCGCGCGGGTCCCCCCGACCCCGAACCCGCCCGGCAACTTCGCGCTCGACATCGGCACCTCCGAGCGGCTCGACCTCAACATGAACGGCGGTGACGACACCGTGACCGCTGACGCCGGGCTCGACGCGCTCGGCTTCAAGCTGGACATGGACGGCGGCGCCGGCAATGACAGCATCGACGGCGGCGACGGCGGCGACCTGCTCAAGGGCGGCGACGGCGACGACCGCATCGTGCCCGACGACAACCCGTCCGCGACGGGCGGCGCGCGCGACGACGCGCGCGGCGACGCCGGCAACGACACGATCGTCTGGAACGGCGGCGACGACGACGACATCAACGAGGGCGGCGACGGTATCGACACGATCGAGGTCAACGGCGCCCCGGCGAACGAGACGTTCACCGTCAAGCCGGGCGTCAACGGCCGCATCCTGTTCGACCGCACGCCCCCGACCCCGAATCCGCCCGGCTTCTTCAACATCGACATCGGCACCGCCGAGCGGCTGGACCTGAACATGAACGCCGGCGACGACACGCTGACCACCGACGGCGGCTTCCCCGGGTTCAAGATCGACGCCGAGGGCGGCGACGGCAGCGACAACATCGACGGCGGCGACGCTGCCGACCTGCTCTCGGGCGGCAACGGCGACGACAAGATCGTGCCCGACGACAACCCGGAGGGCACGCTCGACGTGGCCCGCGGCGACGCCGGCAACGACCTGATCACCTGGAACGGCGGCGACGACAACGACGTCAACGACGGCGGCGACGGCGACGACACGTCGCAGGTCAACGGCGCGACTGCGGGCGAGCGGTTCATCGTCCAGCCCCAGCCGAAGGTCGCCGGCCGCGTCCAGTTCGACCGCGTCAGCACGAACCCTGCTCCGTTCAGCATCGACATCGGCACCACCGAGCGCCTGCTGCTGAATGCCGGTGGCGGCGACGACAAGATCCTCACCAAGAAGGGTCTCGCCGGGCTGATCAAGGGCGAGTTCAACGGTGACGACGGCAACGACGCCATCGAGGGCACCGACGCCGAGGACCGGCTCAACGGCGGCAAGGGCAACGATCTGATCAACTCGCGCGACAAGGCCGAGGACCTCCTCGACTGCGGTGCCGGGATCGATCTCGCGATCGTCGACCGGCGCGACTTCCTGCGCAACTGCAACCTCGTCATCGGCGGGCACCTGCGTGTCAAGCTCGCCACGAAGAACGTCGCGGTGACCAACGACCTCGCGGCGCTCCCGCTGCAGTGCGCGGGTACCAAGGGCTGCAAGGGCGTCGTGCGGCTTCGCGACGGCGGCAAGACGCTCGCCGAGGGCAAGTTCAACATCAAGAAGCGGTCCAAGACCGTCCACCTCAAGCTCAACGGCAAGGGCCGTCGCCTGCTGGCCGGCGCCCCGGCCGGCGGCGAGAGCGTGAGCGTGCAGATCGACGCCAAGGACGGCAAGGGCAACGGCTGGCGCACCACGAAGAAGCTCACGCTGACGCGCTAGCACGTCTCACAAGACGCACGGAGGCACCGAGGCCGCCCGCTCACGCGGGCGGCCTCACCGTTTCGGCGGGAGCGTCTCGACGTACGAGACGCTGCGCTTGACCCAGGCGGCGAGCTCGCGCTTGGTCTTCAGGCCCTCGGGCGCGACGGTGATCCAGCCGTCCATGGTGCGCCCGCCCATCTTCATCAGCGTCACGTGCGGACGCTTCAGGGCCGCCTCGGTGTCGTCCGGGTCGATGCGGGCCAGCAGGCCGCCATTGCGCGACGCGCTCACGGACATGTGACCGTGCAGCAGGAACGCGAGGCCGCCGAACATCTTCTTCTCGGTGACCGCGTCCTGGTCGGCGAGCAGCTCGCGGAGTCGGTTGGCGAGGTCCTCGTCGTACGGCATGAGCCGGTCGAGCCTACCTCGCCGCGCGCCGATACAGGCGCTTGTGCCCGAGATCACCCCGGCGAGATGGATCGGCGGCTCCACGCTCCTCCTGCTCGCCTGCGTGCTTCCGCCGTTCATCCTGCTCGTCCCGCTCGTGTTCCTGCTCGCCCTCGTCGCGCCGTTCGGCGTCCGCGCGCTGCGCCGCCGGCGCTAGCCCGGCCGGTCGCCGTTGACCGCGTAGCGGTCGAAGCGCTCGGCCACGACGGACGGCAGGCGCGCCTGGATGAGCACGCCGTCGGGTGTGTCGGTCCGCTCGAGGTCGCCGGCCACGTCGTGCAGCTCGGACAGCGTGCCGCCCTCGGAGAACGGGACCAGCAGCTCCACGTCGCGCAGGGTGCGCTCGAACTCGTCGGCGATTCGCTCCTGCAGGGCGTCGAGCCCCTCGCCGGTGATCGCGCTGACGAGCGAGGCGTCGCCGTGGCGGAACGCGAGCTCGTGGCGGCGCTCGTCGTCGAGCTGGTCAGCCTTGTTGAGGACGAGGATCCGCGGCTGGTCGCCGACGCCGATCTCCTCGAGCACGTCCTCGACCGCGCGCGTCATCGCCACCAGCTCCTCCTCGGGAGCGCTCGCGTCGACCACGTGCAGCAGCAGGTCGGCCCGCTTGGTCTCCTCCAGCGTGGCGGCGAAGGCATCGACGAGCTGATGCGGCAGCTTGCGGATGAACCCGACGGTGTCGGTCATCAGGTACGTGCGCCCCTGGAGCCGCAGCGTGCGGGTCGTCGGGTCGAGCGTGTGGAAGAGCCGGTCGCGGACGCCGACCTCCGAGCCCGTGAGCTTGTTGAGCAGCGTCGACTTGCCGGCGTTCGTGTAGCCGGCGAGCGCGACCGACGGCAGGTGCGCACGCTCGCGCTCGGCGCGCTGGACGGCGCGGTTGGAACGCACGTGGTCGAGCCGGCGGCGCAGCGTCGTGATCCGGTCGCGGGCCAGCCGGCGGTCGGTCTCGATCTGCGACTCGCCCGGGCCCCGCGTACCGATGCCGCCCACGCCGCGGCCCGCGCCGAGACGCTCGAGATGCGTCCACAGGCCGCGCATCCGCGCCATGTTGTACTCGAGCTGGGCCAGCTCGACCTGGAGCTTGCCCTCGGCCGAGTGCGCGTGGCCGGCGAAGATGTCCAGGATCACCGCCGTGCGGTCGATCACCGGCAGATCGAGCTCGGACTCGAGGTTGCGCTGCTGGCGCGGCGTCAGCTCGTCGTCGGTGACCACGACGTTGGCGTCCGCGGCCTTCAGCAGCGGCTTGAGCTCGTCGACCTTCCCCGGACCGAGGTAGAGGTTGGCGTGCGGCTTGTCGCGGATCTGCACGACCTCGCCGACCGTCGCCACGCCGGCCGTGCGCAGCAGCTCGCGCAGCTCGGCCAGGTCGTCCGCCTCCGGCGCCGCGGCGAGCATGAAGGCACGCTGCTTCGCCCGCCCCGGGCTCTCGGGCGGCGCGTAGCGGGTCTGGGTCCTGCGGCCGTCTCGGGACTTCTCCACAGGGTCCAGTCTAGGCTGCCAGGGGTGGAGCTCGGGCTCGTCAGCTTCGCCGACGTCGGATCGGCCGTGGGACCGCAGGAGCGATTGAGGAACCTGCTCGACGAGATCCGGCTGGCCGACGAGCTCGGCCTGGACGTGTTCGGGGTCGGGGAGCACCACCGGCCCGACTTCGCGGTGTCCGCCCCGGCGGTCGTGCTCGCCGCCGCCGCGGTCCAGACCGAGCGGATCCGGCTGGCGAGCGCCGTCACCGTGCTCAGCAGCGATGACCCCGTGCGGGTGTTCGAGGAGTTCTCGACCGTCGACAACCTCTCGGGCGGCCGGGCCGAGATCTGGGCCGGCCGCGGGTCGTTCACCGAGTCGTTTCCGCTGTTCGGCTACGACCTCGAGGACTACGACGAGCTGTTCTCCGAGAAGCTCGAGCTGCTGCTCGAGCTGCGGTCGAACGTGAGGGTCACGTGGTCGGGCCGCCACCGCGCGCCGCTCAACGACGCCGGCGTGTGGCCGCGGCCGGTGCAGGACCCGCTGCCGGTCTGGATCGCGGTCGGCGGCACGCCGGCGTCGGTCGTCCGCGCCGGCACGCTCGGTCTGCCGCTGACGCTCGCGATCATCGGCGGCCAGCCGGAGCGCTTCGTGCCGCTGATCGAGCTCTACCGCCGCGCCGCCGCCGAGGCGGGTCACGGCGCGCTGCCGGTCGCGATCAACACGCACGCGTTCGTCGGCGACGACAGGGCGCGGTTCGCCCCGGCCTACATGGCCATGATGGGCCGGATCGGCCGCGAGCGCGGCTGGCCGCCGATGACGCCGCAGCAGTACCTGGCGCTGCGCTCCCCGCGCGGCGCGCTCGCCGCCGGCGAGCCCGAGGAGGTGGCCGAGAAGATCCTCTTCGAGCACGAGCTGTTCGGCCACCAGCGCTACCTGGCGCAGATGTCCGCCGGCGAGGTCGCCCACGCCGACGTGCTGCGCTCGATCGAGCGCTTCGGCACCGAGGTCGCGCCGCTCGTGCGGTCCGAGCTGGAGCGGCGGGCCGCCGCGTGAGCGAGCTCGCCGAGCGGCTCGCTGCCCGCACGCTCGAGCTGATCGACATCCCGTCCGAGTCGCGCGACGAGGCGCGCCTGGCCGCGCACGTGGCCGCGGTGACCGAGGCCGCTGACCTCGGCGACCGCTGCCTGATCGTCCGCCGCGGCGCGCCCGTGCTGCTGGCCGGCCACCTGGACACGGTGCCCGCGCAGGCGAACCTGCCGGGGCGGGTCGACGGGGACCGTGTCCACGGACTCGGCGCCAGCGACATGAAGGGGGCGCTGGCCGTGATGGTCGAGCTGGCGCGGGCCGGCGCGCCGTTCGACCTGCTGTTCTTCGGCCGCGAGGAGCTGCCCGCCGCGGAGAGCGCGCTGGCCCCGCTGCTCGAGCGCGAGCGGCTCGACTACGAGCTCGTGGTGATGATGGAGCCGACCGACAACGAGCTCCACGCAGGTTGCGTCGGCAACGTCAACGCCAGCTGGACGTTCCATGGCCGCTCTGGCCACTCGGCGCGGCCGTGGGACGCCGACAACGCGATCCACGCCGCGGCGCGCGGGATCGCCGCGCTCGCGGAGCACGACCGCGAGGAGCTCGTGTACGACGGCCTGTCGTTCTTCGAGGTCGCCTCGGTCACGCAGATCGCCGGCGGCATCGCGCAGAACGTCATCCCCGACCGCGTCGACTGCCACGTCAACTACCGCTTCGCGCCCGGCCGCACGCCCGCGGAGGCCGAGGCGCGGCTGCGCGAGCTGTGCCCGGACGGCGAGCTGCGGATCGACTCGCTGGCGCCGTCAGGCCCGGTCGCGATCGCCAACCCGCGGGCCCGCGCGCTGATCGCCGCGGGCGACCTGCGCGTCGCCCCCAAGCAGGCCTGGACCCCGGTGGCCGAGTTCGGCGCGGCCGGCCTGGACGCCGTCAACTTCGGGCCGGGCGCGCCGGCGCAGGCGCACAGCCGCGACGAGTCGGTCGAGATCGCCGCGCTGGTCCGCTCGTACGAGGTGCTGGAGGCGTTCGCGGCGTGAGGCTCTCGCCCGTGCTGACCGGGATGCGGACCTACCCGTTCGTGCATCTGAACGAGGCGCGAGCGCGGCTGGCCGAGGCCGGCGTGCCGGTGATCGACTTCGGGATCGGCGAGCCGCGCGAGGAGACGCCCGCCTTCATCCGCGAGACGATGGCGCGCTCGATCGACCCGCAGTCGCGGTATCCGCTGGCCGACGGGCTGCCGGAGCTGCGGGCGGCGATCGCGGCGTGGGCGGAGCGGCGGTTCGGCACCCGGCTGGACCCCGACACCGAGATCGTCCCGACGTTCGGCTCCAAGGAGGCCGTGTTCCATCTCGCGCAGGTGCTCGACGGCGAGCTGGTCGTGGTCCCGCAACCCGCCTACCCCGTCTACGAACGCGGCGCGGTGTTCGCCGGCAAGCAGGTGCATGAGCTGCCCCTGCGCGCGAGCGCCGGCTTCCTGCCCGACCTCGACGCCGTTTCCGCTGACGTCTGGCGGCGCACCGCGATCCTGTGGCTGAACTACCCGAACAACCCGACCGCCGCGACTGCCCCGCTCGCCTTGTACGAGCGCGCCGCGGCGCTCGCCCGCGAGCACGACTTCGTGGTCGCCTCCGACGAGGCGTACTCGGAGCTGTACTTCGGCGCCGACCCGCCGGTCTCGGCGCTGCAGGTCGCGGACCGCACGAACGTCGCGGTGTTCAACACGCTGTCCAAGCGGTCCTCGATGCCCGGCTACCGCTCGGGCTTCGTGGCCGGCGATCCCGCGCTCGTGGCGGCTCTGAAGCGCTACCGCCCGAATGTCGGCGTGGCGCCGCCGGAGTTCGTCCAGCTCGCCGCCGTGGCCGCCTGGGGCGACGAGGAGCACGTCGCGGCGGTGCGGGAGACGTACCGCGCCAAGCGCGACGTGCTGGTGCCGGCGCTCGAGGCGCGCGGGCTCCGCCACGCCGGCGGCGACGCGACGTTCTTCCTGTGGCTGGAGGGCGCGCCCGACCACTTCCAGGAGCGGCTGCTCGAGCAGGGCGTGATCCTCACGCCCGGCTCGTACTTCGGCGAGGCGGGCGACGGCTACCTGCGGCTCGCGCTGGTGCCGACGCTCGAGGAGTGCTCGCGGGCCGCGGAAATTGTTGCCCGCGTCTTCGTCCGGCCGACGCCCTGATGTCGGGGGAAGCCATCCATGGCGTCCTATTGATTCGCGTGTAGCGCGGCGTTGAGGCCGCCCCAGGTGCCGGTGCGCGGCACGACCTCGATCGCCCCGCTCTGCGAGTTGCGGCGGAACAGCAGCCCGCTGGCGCCGCTCAGATCGCGCGCCTTGACGATCTCGCCGTCGGGCAGCGCCACGCGCGCGCCGGCGGTCAGGTACAGCCCGGCCTCGACCACGCAGTCGTCGCCGAGCGAGATCCCGAGCCCCGAGTTGGCGCCGAGCAGGCACCGCTCCCCGATCGAGATCACGGCCGTCCCGCCGCCCGACAGCGTGCCCATGATCGACGCGCCGCCGCCGACGTCCGAGCCGTCGCCGACCACCACCCCCGCGCTGATGCGGCCCTCGACCATCGAGTGCCCGAGCGTGCCAGCGTTGAAGTTCACGAAGCCCTCGTGCATCACGGTCGTGCCGTCGGCGAGGTGGGCGCCGAGGCGGACGCGGTCGGCGTCGGCGATCCGCACGCCGGGCGGGACGACGTAGTCGGTCATGCGCGGGAACTTGTCGACCGAGAAGACCTGGAACGCCTCGCCGGCGTTTCGCAGGCGGCGCTGGACCTGCGGGACCGCGGCCGGGTCGACCGGGCCGTGGCTCGTCCAGGCGACGTTGCTGAGCACGCCGAACAGGCCGTCGAGGTTGGCGTCGTGCGGCCGGATCAGCCGGTGCGAGAGCAGATGCAGCCGCAGGTAGGCGTCGTACGCGTCCGCGGGCGGGTCGGCCAGCGACGCGACCGACGTCTCCACCGGCACCGTGTGGACGCCGCGGATCTCGTCGTAGGCGACCTGGCCGGTCCTGCGCGTACCGGCCTCGCCCCAGGCGCCCAGTCGCGGCTCGGGGTAGTAGACGTCCAGCACGCGATCTCGGGCGAGCGTGGCCACACCGGCCGCAGAGGCTCCTCGGGTCTCGGTCATCGCTCCTCCACGCTAACGAGTCTCAGCCGTCCGGATGAGCTCGCCCCGGAAGACCGGTACCGCCCAGCCGGTGAGGTCGACGTGCAGCGACTCGTCGACGTCGACCTCGAGCTCGCCGCCGTCGAGCTTGACCGTGACCGGCGAGTCGCCTCCGCGCAGGACGTATGCCACCGCCGCGCCGCACGCGCCGGTGCCGGACGACAGCGTCTCCCCCGCGCCGCGCTCGAAGATGCGGGCGCGGATGGTGTCCGGCTCCAGCACGGTCCAGAACGAGGTGTTGGTGCGGTTGGGGAACAGCGGCGCGCGCTCGATTCGCGGCCCGATCTCCTGCAGGTCGAGGGCCTCGAGGGTCTGCGTGTCGGCGATGCGGATCGCGCACTGCGGGTTGCCGATCGAGACGTGCTGGAACTGGTGCCCCTCGACGGTGCCGGTGCCGTCGGGTGGTCCCTGCGGGAAGTCCTTGGACGTCAGGGTCGCCCGGCCCATGTCGACGCGGCAGGTCGTGGGCCCGGTGATTGTGGGCCTGATCTCGCCGGCGATGGTCTGGATCGAGAACGTGTCGGCCTCGGTCCAGCCGCGGTGCCGGAGGTAGAGGATCGCCTGGCGGGCGCCGTTGCCGGACAGCTCGGCCTCGGAGCCGTCGGGGTTGAAGATGCGCAGGCGCGCAACGAAGCCCGGCTCGTCGGGCGGGGCGAGCTCGAGCACTCCGTCGGCGCCGACGCCGAAGTGGCGGTCGCACACGTGGCGGATGAGGTCCTCGGTCAGCGGCTCGGCCCGCTCCACGATCAGGTAGTCGTTGCCCAGGGCCTGCCACTTCTCGAAGCGCACGGACGGCATCATGCCTGGAGCGCCCGGTGGAGCTCGGCGGCGACGTCCTCGGCGGTGCGGCCGGTCACGTCGATCAGGTGGACGCCGGGGAGCTTGCGCATCCACGTGAGCTGGCGACGGGCGTAGCGGCGGGTGCTGGTCTTCATCGCCTCGACGTCGTTCTCGAGCAGCTCGCGGAAGCCGAGGGCCTTGCGCGCGCTCGCGGAGGCGGTCGCGCCGGCCCTCTGCACCTCCTCGCGGGCGCCAGCCGCGACCATCTGCTCGACGCGGGCGTCGATCGCGGCCTTCAGGGCGTCGCGCTCCATCGTGAGGCCGGCGAGGAGCGTCGGATGGCGCGTGTCGGAGGTCCACAGCTGCTCGCCGGCGGGGGGCTCGTGGCCGGCGTCGAGCAGCTCGAGCGCTCGCACGATGCGTTGCGAATCGGTCGGCGGGATCGCCGTTCGCCGATCTCGTTGCACCAGCTCCTCGTGCAGCGCCTGCGGGCCGCGCGCCTCGAGATCGCGCCGGCGCCGCTCCCTGATCTCGTGCGGGACGGGCGGGCGGAGGTCGAGCTCCGCGAGCGCGGCGCGCAGGTAGAGGCCGGTGCCGCCGACTACGATCGGACGCCGGCCGGCCTCGAGGAGCCCGTCGATCTCCGCGTGCGCGAGGCGGGCGTACTGGCCGGCGCTGAACGGCGCGTCGACGGGCAGGAACGAGAGCAGCCGGTGCTCGAGCCGTCGCTGCTCCGTGGGGGTGGCGGCGCCGGTGAGGGTCTCGAGCCCCCGGTAGACCTGGAGCGCGTCGGCAGACACGGCGACCGGGTCCTCCCCGCCGGCGCGCAGGAGGTCGGCCAGCGCGATGGCCACGGCGGTCTTGCCGACCCCGGTCGGTCCGAACAGCGCCACGATGGTGGGCGGCGGCACGCCGGGCAGTATGAGCGCGGCCGAGGGGTATCGTCGTAGGCGATGCCTGTGCGGATCGGCACCGGCCTGTCGACGAGCCCCGACCAGCGCGCGGGTGCGCTCGAGGCGGCGCTCACGGCGCGCGAGGGCCTCGCGGGCGAGCCGTGCGACCTCGCGGTCGTGTTCGCCTCCGGCACGCACCTGGCGGCGCCCGAGGCGGTGCTCGAGGCGATCCACGAGGCGCTCGACCCGGCGGCGCTGGTGGGATGCGCGGCGGGCGGCGTGATCGCCGCGCGGCGCGAGGTCGAGGACGGCACCGCGGTGTCGGTGTGGGCGGCGCACCTCGACGGCGGCTCGGCCACCACCTTCCACGCGATGGTCGAGGAGCTCGAGGAGGGCACCGGCGCGCTGGCCGGGATGCCGGAGCTCGACGGCGCCGACGGCGCGATCCTGCTCGCCGACCCGGCCACCTTCCCGACCGACGCGGTGCTGCGCTTCCTGTCCGAGTCCGCGCCTGCGGTGCCGCTCGTCGGCGGCCTCGCCTCGGCTCGGGTGGCCGGCGGCGGCACGGCGCTGTTCCTCGGCGACGAGGTGCGCGACGAGGGAGCTGTCGGCGTGCGGCTCGACGGTGTCGAGGTGCTGCCGTGCGTCTCGCAGGGCGCGGCGCCGATCGGGCCCGAGCTCACGATCACGGCCGCCGAGGGGCACGTGATCCTCGAGCTGGCGGGCCGGCCGGCGCTCGAGAAGCTGCGCGAGACGATCGAGGCGCTGCCGGCCGAGGACCTCGCGCTCGTCCAGGGCGGCCTGCTCATGGGGATCGTCGTGGACAGCAACAAGCCCGACTACGTCCAGGGCGACTTCCTCGTGCGCGGGCTCGTGGGCGCCGATCCGGACACCGGTCAGGTCGCGGTCGCGGCCGAGGTGCGGCCCGGCCAGGTCGTGCGGTTGCACGCGCGCGACGCCGAGAGCGCCGATCGCGACCTGCGAGAGGCGCTCAGCGTCCGCATGCGCGCGCTCGGCGGCCGCACGCCTGCAGGCGCGCTGGTGTTCTCCTGCAACGGCCGCGGCCGCGGGCTGTTCGGGCGCAGCGACCACGACGCCGAGACCGTCGACGACGAGCTCGGCGGCGCGCCGGCCGCGGGGTTCTTCGCCGCGGGCGAGATCGGTCCGGTGGGCGGCGAGTCGTTCCTGCACGGCTTCACGGCCACGGTCGCCGTGTTCGCCTGATCGGCGCGCCCCGGCGGCTCGTCGTGCGGGGCGGATCGGCGCGCCCCGGCGGGCTGTCGTGCCGGGCGGATCGGCGCGCCCTGGCGGGCTGTCGTGCGGGGCGGATCGGCGCGCCGCGGCGGGCTGTCGTGCGGGGCGGATCGGCGCGCCGCGGCGGGCTGTCGTGAAAAGGTGCCGGGGATGAACCTCGGGGGACGGAGTGCGCTCGTGACGGGCGCCAGCGGCGGGCTCGGGCAAGCCATCGCGCGGGCGCTCGTGCGGCGCGGGGCGAGCGTCGTGCTCACCGCGCGGCGGGTCGAGGTGCTCGAGCCGC
>JBKOYW010000025.1:0-4547 GCA_046744275.1 Actinomycetota bacterium | reverse complement strand
TCGCCGACGCCGCCTACGACCTCCAACGCGAGATCGACCGCGGCGACCGCATCATCGTCGGCGTCAACGACTACACCGAAGGCGACGGCGAACCACCCGAGATCCTCCGCATCGACCCCACCCTCGAACGCAAACAGATCGCCCGCGTCCAAGCCGTCCGCGCCCGCCGGGACGCCTCCGCCGTCGAGGCATCGCTCGTCGCGCTGCGCGAGGCGGCGGCCACCGATGCGAACCTGATGCCGCTGCTGCTCGACTGCGCGCGCGTGCACGCGAGCGAAGGCGAGGTGGTCTCCGCGCTGCAGGACGTCTGGGGGAGCTACACCGAGACGCCGGTGTTCTGACCGGCCACGGCGAGCATCTCCGGAACCTGCACCAGCTTGATGCGCGGCCGCCCGGCCCGAGCGCCGAGACCGCGCTCGTGCTCGTCGATCGCCTCCCAGCCGCGCCACGTGACGAGCCGCGGCACCCGTGCCCGCAGCCACGCCTCGTCGGCGCCCGCCGGCGGGTCCGCCAGCCGGCCGCCCGCCAGGTCCTCGAGCAGCGCCGCGACGGTGTCGGTCGCGCACTTCTTGTTCGTGCCGATCACGCCCGACGGCCCGCGCTTGATCCAGCCGACTGCGTACTCGCCGCGCCGCGGTGTGCCGTCCTCCTCGCACACCCGGCCGCGAACGTTGCGGATCAGGCCGCGCCGCTCGTCGAACGGGACGCCCGGCAACGGACGGCCGCGGTGGCCGATCGAGCGGACCACGAGCCCGCAGGCGATGGCCTCCTCCTCCCCCGTCGGCAGGGCGCGGCCATCCTCGAGCCGGTTGCGGACCACGCGGACACCGGTCACGGGGCCGCGTTCGCCGTCGCCGAGGATCTCGACCGGCGAGCGCAGGAACTTCAGCGTGATCCGCCGGCCGGCGGTGCCGGGCGGCCGCTCGGCGTAGCTGCGCAGGATCTCCACGTTGCGGCGCGCCGTGGGCTCGAGATCGCCGGGGACCTCGATGTCGACCTCGGCCCGGTCGACCAGCACGTCGACGCCCGTCATCTCCCCCAGCTCGCGCAGCTCCGGGTTCGTGAAGGCGGCCTGCGCCGGCCCCCGGCGCCCGAGGATGACCACCTCGGTGACGGAGGCGGCGGCGAACGCCGCGATCGCATGGTCGGCAGCGTCGGTCGCCGCCAGCTGCGCCGGGTCGAGCATCAGCATGCGGGCGACGTCGATCGCGACGTTCCCGTTGCCGATGACCACCGCGCGCTCGCACGACAGGTCGAACGCCTCCTCGGCGTGCGCCGGGTGGCCGTTGTACCAGGCGACGAACTCGGTGGCCGCGACCGATCCCGGGCGCTGGTCGCCCGGGATCCCCAGCCGGTTGTCGATCGGCGTGCCGACCGCGTAGACCACCGCGTGGTAGCGCTCCAGCAGCTCTGCGGCCGCCACGTCGCCGCCGACCTCGACGCCGCCGAAGAACCGGAAGCCCGGGTGCTGGGCGGTCCGCTCGTACATCCGCGTGACGGACTTGATCTTCGGGTGGTCGGGCGCGACGCCGGCGCGCACGAGCCCGTACGGCGTCGGCAGCGCGTCGAACAGGTCGACCGCCACCTCCCCCTTGAGCAGCTGGTCGGCCGCGTAGAACCCGGACGGGCCAGCCCCGATGACCGCTGCGCGCGCCGTCATGGGATCAGCGTGATCGCCTGCTCCGGGCACGTCCCCGCCGCGTCCTCGGCCGCCTCGACCTGGTCGGCGGGCACGTCGATCGTCTGGTCGCGGATCGTGACGTACCCCTCGTCGTCGTAGGCCAGCAGGTCCGGCGCCATCAGGTAGCACCGTCCGTGTCCCATGCAGCTCCTGCCGTCGACCGCGAGCCTCACGCCGTCGCCTCCCACACCAGCGGCAGCCGCGTCAGCGTCATCATCGCCCCTCCCCCGCGCTCGCTCAGCTCCTGGCCGGTGGCGATGCGGAAGTCGGGGATCACGCGCAGCCACTCCTGGACCGCGAGCTGGAGCTCGCGCCGCGCCAGGTGCATGCCCAGGCAGCGGTGCGGGCCGTTCGCGAAGCCCATGTGGTTGTTGCGCTTGCGATCGACGACGAACTCGTCCGCCTGCTCGTACGCGCGCGGATCGCGGTTCGCTCCCGCGACGAGCGCGTAGACCATGTCGCCCTTCTTGAGCTGCACGCCGTAGAACTCGGCGTCGCGCGTCACCTTGCGCCCGTCGCCGAAGACGATCGGGTAGTAGCGCAGGGCCTCTTCGACCGCGAACGGGATCAGCTCCGGCTCGTCGACCAGGCGCCGGCGGTGCTCCGGATGCGTCGCGAGGTGCCAGAAGATGTAGCCGAGCGTGGCGCGCGTCGTGTCCAGCCCCGCGAGCACCAGCACCGTCAGCATGTCGAGCAGCTCGGCGTCGGTGAGCGGCCGGTCGTCGAACGTCGAGTGCAGCAAGTGCGAGGCGAGGTCGCCCTCGCGCGGCTCCGGCTCCCCGCGGCGCTCCTCCAGCGCGGCGACCCAGTACTCGCGGATCCCCGTGAGCGCATTCGTCATCGCCTCGAGGCCCGCGGGGTCGCCGCTGAAGCCGCTGAAGAAGTCCTCGACCCACCCGACGAACAGATCCGCGTCGGCGGTGTCGATGCCGGCCACGCTGAGGAACGCCTCGGTGGGGAAGCGCAGACCGATCTCGGCGACGAAGTCGCACTCGCCTCTCGGAGCGACGTCCTCGACGAGCTGCCGGCAGAGGGCTCGCATCGCGGGCTCGGCCGCTTCCATCGCGCGTGGCGAGAACCACGGGTTGACGATGCGGCGGTACTTGATGTGGTCGGGAGCGTCGATCTGCGTCGGCACGAACCGGTAGATCGGATTCGGCTCCCACGGCGTGATGGACTCGCTGGAGAACAGCTCCGGCGTCTTGTAGATGTCGCGCACCGCGTCGTGGCGCGTGAAGACCCAGTAGCCCTGCGCGAACGTGTTGAAGTACACCGGGCTCGACTCGCGCATCTCGTCGCCCAGCTCCCAGTGCCAGCCTGCCGCCTGCTGGGGGGCGAAATCGCGGTGCATCACCGGGCAGCCGCCGAGGTCGCGCTCGACCGCTGCGTCGTGGGTTGCCATGTCGGTCACGTGGACCTCCTGAACTTGGGGATGGCGACTTCCTCGGAGACGTGCTCGAAGGTGACCTCGAGTGGCATTCCGATCCACAGCTCCTCGTTCGCGCAGCCGACCACGTTCGTCGTCATGCGCACGCCCTCGTCGAGCTCGACGACGGCGATGTTGTACGGCACGTCCTCCGCGAAGGCGGGGTCGTACACCTGGTGCATGAGCGCGAAGCTGTAGAGCGTGGCCCGGCCGCTCGCGGGCGTCCACTCGAGCTCGGCGGAGAAGCAGGTGACGCAGCGCGGCCGCAGCGGCGTCCCGATCCCGCCCGTCGGCGACATGAACGTGCCGCAGGCGTGGCAGCGCCGGAGCAGCAGGACGCCATGGCGCGCACCGTCGAAGAACGGCCGGCTCTCCTCGTCCGGGATCGGCACGGGCTTCGAGGGCGTCTCGATCAGCCCCGCCATCACGCCGCCAGAACCGTCGTCGAGTGCCAGTTGAGCGTGCCGCCGTTGCCGCTGACGAGCACGAGGTCGTGCTTGGGCACCTGGCGCTCGCCACCCTGGCCGCGCGCCTGGATCACGCCCTCCGAGAGCGGCGTGAACCCCCACATGTAGAACGAGGAGAGCTGGCCGCCGCCGGTGTTCGTCGGCAGCGAGCCGCCCGGGCCGAGCTTGCCGTCCTCGACGAACGCGCCGCCCTCGCCCTTCTCGCAGAAGCCGTAGTCCTCGAGCGTGACGAGGACGGTGTACGTGTAGCAATCGTAGAGCTCGAGCACGTCGATGTCCTCGAGCGCGACGTCCGCCATCCGCAGCGCGAGCTCGCCCGACCGCTTCGCGCCCGTGTGCACCGCCGGCTCGCGGTCGGCGCGCTGGTTGTCACCAGGCCCCGCCTGCCCGAAGCCGAGCAGGTACACCGGCGGCTGCCGCAGGTCCCGCGCGCGCTCGGCCGACGTGACGATCACGGCCACGGCGCCGTTCGACACCAGGCAGCAGTCGAGCAGGTGCAGCGGCTCGACGATCCAGCGCGAGGCGTGGTAGTCGTCGAGCGTCATCGGCCTACCGTGCATCTGCGCCCGCGGGTTCAGCTGCGCCCACGCGCGCTGGCCGACGGCGATCGTCCCCAGCTGGTCGTGCGTCGTGCCGTACAGGTGCATGTGCCGGCGGCACGCGAGCGCGTAGCTCGTGTTGGCCGGCCCATAGTCGCCGTAGGCGAAGCGCAGGCCGGCGAACCCGGTCCCGCCCCCGATGCCGCGGCCGTTGTACGCCGACTGAGAGATCGAGCCGCCCGGCGACAGCGGTGCGTCGGCGTACAGGCAGGCGACGACGTTCGCCTGTCCCGTCGTGATCGCATGCGCGGCGTACTGCAGCATCGTCCCGGCGCTGGAGCCGTACGCGCTCATCGCGCTCACGAGCGTCAGGTCCTCGAGCCCGAGCGACATCTGCAGCATCGGCGCCATCTCGGGCGAGTGGTTGGCGTTCA
>JBKOYW010000281.1:0-5290 GCA_046744275.1 Actinomycetota bacterium | reverse complement strand
TCGCCGACCTGGGCGCGGATGGCGGTGATCTGCTCGTCGATGATCGAGGCCGGGCTCCAGTCGCGCTCGCAGCCGCAGACGTCGGCCAGGAAGGTGGTGAGGATCTGTTGGCCATAGGGCGTGTGGACGACCTCGGGGTGGAACTGGATTCCGTACAGGCCGCGCTCGAGGTCCTCGACCGCGGCGACCGGCGACTCGGTCGAGCTCGCCAGCGGCGTGAAGCCGGGCGGCGCCTCGTACACGGTGTCGCGGTGCGACATCCAGCACGACTGCTCGTCGGGCGTGCCGGCGAGCAGGCGGCCGGCGGCGCTCACCGTAAGCGTCGAGCGCCCGAACTCGCCCACCTCGGCGCCCTCGACGCGGCCGCCGAGCGTGAGCACGAGCGCCTGCATGCCGTAGCAGATGCCGAGCACCGGGATCCCGAGCTCGAGCAGCGCGGGGTCGAGCCGCGGCGCGCCCGGCGCGTACACCGAGGCCGGGCCGCCGGACAGGATCAGGCCCTTCGGCGCGCGGCGGCGCACCTCCTCGGGCCCCACGTGATGCGGCAGCAGCTCCGAGAACACGCCGCACTCGCGCACGCGACGCGCGATCAGCTGCGAGTACTGGCCGCCGAAGTCGAGCACAAGCACCTCGTCGTGCGCGACGGCGCGCTCGAGCGCGAGCTCCTCGACGGGCTGCTCGGCGACGACGCCCGAGCCGTGGCCGGCGCTGACGAGGTCGGCCCCCTCGGGATCGTGGGCCCGGGTTTCGGTGTCAATCCGCGACAAGCGCGACCGCCCCACCGTTCGCCGCCATGCCGATGTGCTGCTCGCGCTGGAGCTGCTTGCCCTCGGTCTGGAGCGCCGGCGCGACCATCAGCTCGGCCCGGTTGAACTCCGCGATGTCCTGATAGCCGCAGGTGGCCATCGAGGTCCGCAGCGCGCCCATGAGGTTGAACGTGCCGTCGTTCTCGCGGGCGGGGCCGGAGATGATCTCCTGCAGGCTGCCGTTCTGCGTGGTCCGCACCCGGGCGCCGCGCGGGAGCGACGGGTGGAAGGTCGCCATGCCCCAGTGGTAGCCGTGGCCGGGCGCCTCGTACGCGCGCGCGAGCGGGGAGCCGACCATCACCGCGTCGGCGCCGCAGGCGAACGCCTTCGCGACGTCGCCGCCGTTGCGCATGCCGCCGTCGGCGATCACGCGGCAGTACTCGCCGGTCTCGAGCATGTGCTGCGAGCGGGCGGCCGCCACGTCGGCGATCGCGGTGGCCTGCGGGACGCCGATGCCGAGCACGCCGCGGGTGGTGCAGGCGGCGCCAGGGCCGACGCCGACCAGCACGCCGGACGCGCCGGTACGCATGAGGTGCAGCGCCGTCGAGTAGCTCGCACAGCCGCCGAGCACGACCGGCACGGGCAGCTCGCGGACGAACTCCTTGAGGTTGAGTACGTGCCCGGCGCTCGAGACGTGCTCGGCCGAGATCACGGTGCCCTGGATGACCAGGATGTCGAGTCCGGCGTCGAGCGCCAGCTCATGCCAGCGCTCCACCCGCTGCGGGGTCAGCGACGCCGCGGCGACGACGCCGTGCGACTTGATCTCCTGGATCCGCTGCGCGATCAGCTCCTCCTTGACCGGCTCCAGGTAGATCTCCTGCATCTCCCGCGTGGCCTCTTCGCGGTCCAGGCCCGCGATGCGCTCGAGCTGCGCGTCGGCGTCCTCATACCGGGTCCAGATGCCCTCCAGGTTGAGCACGGCCAGCCCGCCCAGCTTGCCGATCAGCCCGGCCGTCTCCGGCGAGACGACGCCGTCCATCGCCGAGGCCAGCAGCGGCAGCTCGAAGCGATACGGGCCGAGCGTCCAGGTGATGTCGACGTCATCGGGATCGCGCGTGCGGCGCGACGGGACGATGGCGACGTCGTCGAATCCGTAAGCGCGGCGAGCCTTCTTGCCGCGGCCGATCTCTACTTCCATTCGCAGATCCTAGGGGCGTGGGCGGACGGTCCCCCCAGGCTACCGCGGCTTTTAACCGACCTCTGCCGGTAGTTCCGGACGTTCCACCTGAATCTCACCGAGCAGGCGCTGGACGCGGTCGGGATCGATCAGGCCGGCGCCGAGGTGCTGGGTCGACTCGGCGCCGCACGCGACGCCGAACGCGAGGCACTCCTCGGTCGACTTGCCGGCGTAGCGAGCCGATACGTAGCCGGCCAGGAACGCGTCGCCGGAGCCGACCGTGGCGCGCGGCTCGACCGCGCCGGGGGAGACGCGGACGCGGTACACGCACGGGTCGCCGTTCGGCTCCGTCGGGAGCGTCTGCGCGAAGCAGCCGTCGGGCATCGTCATGATCGCCTCGCGCGCGCCGAGGCCGGCCATCTCGCGCACGGCGATGATCCTGTCCTCGTCGTCGTTGAACTCGTGGCCGACGAGCTCCTCGGCCTCGAGCACGTTCGGGGAGACCACGTCGGGCTCGGCGCGGACCGCCCGACGCAGCGGGTCGCCATCGGTGTCGACCACGGTGGCGACGCCGAGCCGGCGCAGCTCACGGATCAGGCGCGCGTAGATGTCGATGTCGACCTCGCGCGGGAGCGAGCCGGCGAAAACGCACATCGACGCGCCCTTGGCGAGGTAGAGCAGCTTGTCGACGAACAGCTCGCACTCCTGCTCGGAGACCTTCGGCCCGCGCTCGTTGATCTCGGTCTGCTCGCCGGTCGTGGGGTCGATCACCGCGGTGTTGGTGCGCGACTCCTCGCGGATGCGCACGAAGTCGCTCAGCACGGAGAGCTGGGTGAGCTGGTCGACGATCCGGGTGCCGGTCGGCCCGCCGGTCAGGCCGGTCGCGATCACGGGCGCGCCGAGCGTCTTCAGCACGCGCGCGACGTTGACGCCCTTGCCGCCCGGCATCGTGGTCTGCTCGACCGTGCGATGGCGGCGCCCGAGCCGGAAGTTCGGCACGGACAGGGTCTTGTCGATTGCCGTGTTGAGCGTGACCGTGATGATCATGCGGTCCGGGCCTCCTCGCGTGCCCGCCTGGGGCCCGGTCCGCGGGGTCGCCGCCGCCGCCGTGCCACCAGCACCGTACCGCCCAGGACGGCGAAGGCGAGCACCACCGCCAGCGGCCTGCTGAACCAGGACTTGGTGCGCTGCGCCAGGTCGGCCTTCGGGACCTCCGTTCCGGCCACCAGCGCAACGGTCGCGATCTTGCGCCCGTCCTGCAGCACGTCGGCCTCGCCGAGCTTCTGGCCGTAAGCGATCGGGCCCTGGACCTCGGACGGATAGCTGGTCGGTACGACCGTGACGCTGTCCCGGTCCCCGCGCCGGACCACGGTGCGCTGGCCGTTGGGGCCGACCACCAGCTCGAGCTCCGCGCCGCGGCGATAGCGGATCGGGACGCGGATGTCGACGCTCGTGCCGGGGCGGGCGGCGGTGATGCGCTGGAACGCACGCCGGCCGAAGCCGAGCAGGCGCAGCGTGTCGGCGTCGCGCGCCGCCTCGCTCGGCGTCCCGAGCACGGCGGACACGACCTGGATGCCGTTCTTGCGGCCGGAGCCGACCAGCACGTACCCGGCGCCGCGGGTGTGGCCGGTCTTGACGCCGTTGACCCAGTCGACCGACCGGACCAGGGAGTTGCGGTTGTCGAGCTTGCGCGGATGGTCGCCGGACGTGAGCTGGACGACCGGCGAGTTGACGGTGCGGCGGAAGAACGACTTCGTGCGCAGGAAGGTGGCGAGCATGACGAGGTCGCGCGCGCTCGAGTAGGCGCCCGGCTCGTCGAGCCCGATCGGGTTGCGGTAGTGCGTGTTGGTCAGCTCGAGCTCGCGGGCGCGGCGGTTCATGAGCCGCACGAACGCTCGCTCGGAGCCGGCCACGCCCTCGGCGAGCGTCATCGCCGCGTCGTTGCCGGACTCGGCGAGCAGCCCTTGGAGCAGGTCGCGCACGGTCATCCGCTCTCGCGGGATCAGGCCGATCTGGGACTCGAACATCGCGGGCCGGTAGTCGGAGGCGGTGAACGTGTCGTCGAGGTCGGCGCGCTCGAGCGTGAGCAGCGCGGTCATCAGCTTCACGGCGGAACCGACCGGCTTGCGTGCGTCGGCGCCGCGCTCGCACGCGACGTCGCCGGTCGAGGTCTCGAGCACGATCGCGTTCGGCGCCTTCACGGAGTCCGGGCAGTCGCGCGCGGAGGCGGTCCCGGGGAGCGCCAGCACGAGGGCGACGACCGCCATGACGGTCGCCGCGAGGCGTGAACCGCTCACTGGCGGAGCTTGATCCGCTGGCCCGGGCTGAGCGTCTGCGGGTCGAGGTCGGGGTTCAGGCGCAGGATCTCCTCGAGCGGCACGCCGGTCTTCTCGGCGATCGACGACGGCGTGTCGCCGGGCTTGACCGTGTAGCGCCGCGGGCCCTTGCGCTCGCGCTCGCCCTCGTTGTCGCCGCCGTTCGGCGAGCCCGCCGGGCGCGTCTCGGTCGAGCGGTTGGACGTGCCGCTGTCGTTCTCGGTTGAGGAGGACGTGACGACCATGAAGAGGGCGATACCGAAGGCCACCAGCGCGAGCGGCGCCAGGAACCGCGCGGGACTGCGAGGGGCCATCGGGGGCGATGATAGCGGCGGCCGAGGCGGCTCCGCCGGGGCTCTCAGGCAAGCGCCCAGGCCAGTTCGCGCAGCCGCTCGGCCTCCGCGCGGGCAGCCGCTCCGGGATCTCCGCCGGCCTGCTCGTGGGCCTGGGCGATCGAGCGCGAGGCCGTGACCAGGCCGCCGGCGCGTCCGGGGGCGAACGCGGGGCCGAGCGAGGCGACGTCGCCGCCCTGGGCGCCGACGCCGGGCAGCAGGAACGGGGTGCGGGGCATCAGCTCGCGCATCCGGGCCAGGTGCTGCGGGGCGGTGGCGCCTGTGACCGCCCCGACGTCGCTCAGGCCGGCGGAGCCGGTCTGCCCGAGCTCGGCGACGAGCGTCGCGAGGCGCTCCCACAGCAGCTCCCCGGTGGCGAGCGGCAGGTCCATCAGGTCGGCCGCGCCCGGGTTCGAAGTGCGTACGAGCACGAACACGCCGGCGCCGGCGGCCCGCGCGTCGTCTATGAGCGGCTGCAGCGCGTCACGGCCCGGCAGCGGGTTGGCGGTGACGGCGTCGGCGCCCAGCCCGGGCACTGGCCCGAACGGGGACGGCGTCCGGCCCATGAGCGCCTGCGCGTAGACGGCGGCAGTGACCGGGACGTCGCCGCGCTTGCCGTCGGCGAGCACGAGCAGCCCGGCGGCACGAGCCCGCGCGCAGACGGCCTCGAGCGCGAGCGCGCCCGCGAACCCGAGGCGCTCGAAGCACGCGAGCTGCGGC
>JBKOYW010000499.1:0-6357 GCA_046744275.1 Actinomycetota bacterium | reverse complement strand
TCGAGCCGCCCTGCCCGATCTGCGGCGCGCCGCTCGAGCCGCGCGCCGTGCCCGAGGACGCGCCGCCCGACCCGCGCAACGTGTACGCCGTGACCAAGCTCGCGCAGGAGCACCTGTGCACGGCCTACGCTCGCGAGACCGGCGCGACGGTGACCGCGCTGCGCTACCACAACGTCTACGGTCCGCGGATGCCGCGCGACACGCCGTACGCCGGGGTGGCCAGCATCTTCCGCTCCGCGCTCGCGGCCGGCGACGCGCCGCGCGTGTTCGAGGACGGCGGCCAGCGGCGCGACTTCGTCCACGTGCGCGACGTCGCCCGCGCCAACGTCCTCGCCCTGACCGAGACCGTTCCGGGGGCGCTCAACATCGCCAGCGGGACGCCGCGGACAGTGCTCGAGATGGCGCGCGCGCTCACCCGCGCGTTCGAGGGGCCGGAGCCGGTCGTGACCGGCGAGTGGCGCGCCGGCGACGTGCGGCACGTGTTCGCGTCCGCCGCCGCGGCGGCCGAGCGGCTCGGCTTCCGCGCGGCCGAAGATTTCGATGCCGGCATGCGCGAGTTCGCGGCCGCGCGGCTGAGGGCATAGGAGCCGCGATGCCGCGAGTCGCCGTCGTCGGGCACGTCGAGTGGGTCGAGTTCGCACGCGTGCCGCGGGTCCCGAAGCCCGGCGAGATCCTGCACGTGACCGAGTGGTGGGAGGAGGTCGGCGGCGGTGGCGCGGTCGCGTCGGTCCAGCTCGCCAAGCTCGCCGGCGGCGCCGAGTTCTTCACCGCGCTGGCCGGCGACGAGAACGGCCGGCGGGCGAAGGCGCGGCTCGAGGAGCTGGGCGTCACGGTGCATGCGGCGCCGCGTCCCGGCGTCCAGCGCCGAGGCTTCGTCTACCTCGACGACGACCACGAGCGAACGATCACGATCCTCGGCGAGCGGATCGTGCCGCGCGGCGACGACGACCTGCCGTGGGAGCGTCTGGAGGGCGTCGACGCCGTGTACTTCACGGGCGGCGACGTCGGCGCGCTCGAGCAGGCCCGCCGCGCCCGCAAGCTCGTCGCCACGCCGCGCGCCTACGAGACCCTCAAGGCGTCGAGGGTCAACCTCGACGCGCTCGTGCGCTCGGCCAAGGACCCTGGTGAGCAGCACGCCGAGGAGGACCTCGACCCGGCGCCCGACCTCGTCGTCTCGACGGCCGGCAAGGAGGGCGGCGAGTGGGTCGGCGAGAACCGCAGCGGCGGCCACTGGAAGGCCGCGCAGCTGCCCGGCCCGGCGCAGGACTCCTACGGCGCCGGCGACTCGTTCGCGGCCGGCCTCACCTACGGCCTCGGCGCCGACCTGCCGATCGAGAAGGCGCTCGAGGTGGCGTCCCGGTGCGGCGCGTACAAGCTCGCCGGCCGCGCGGCCTACGAGGGCCAGCTCACGGCTGCCGATCTGTGACGCGCAGGACCGCGGCGCCCTCGATCCGGCCGTCGCGGAGGCGCTGGAGCGCCGTCTCGGCGTCCTCGAGCGCGAACTCCTGCACGGTGGTGCGCACGGGCACCTGCGGGGCGAGGGCGAGGAACTCGTGGGCGTCTTCGCGCGTGAGGTTGGCGACCGAGCGGAGGACGCGCTCCTCCCACAGGTCGCGGTAGGGGAACGACGGGATGTCGGACATGTGGATCCCGGCGCACACGACGACGCCGCCCGGCGCCGTGGCGCGCAGCGCGGCCGGGACGAGCGCGCCGACCGGCGCGAAGATGATCGCCGCGTCGAGCGGCTCCGGCCCGGGCGCCATCGCGTCGCCGGCCCACTCGGCACCGAGCGAGCGCGCGAGTGCCTGCGCCACGTCGTCCTGCGCGCGGGTGAACGCGAACACGCGCCGGCCCTGGTGGACCGCGACCTGGCAGATGATGTGCGCGGCGGCGCCGAAGCCGTAGAGCCCGAGCCGAACGCCGTCGCCGGCCAGCCGCAGCGCTCGGTAGCCGATCAGCCCGCCGCACAGCAGCGGCGCGATCTCGAGGTCGCTCATCTCGCCGGGGAGCGGGACGCAGAAGCGCTCGTCGGCGACCGTCCACTCGGCGTAGCCGCCGTCGATGTCGCGGCCCGTGAAGCGGGCGCGGGGGCAGAGGTTCTCGCGGCCGGAGCGGCAGTACTCGCAGTCGCCGTCCGTCCAGCCGAGCCACGGCACGCCGACCCGCTCGCCCTCGGGCGTGGTCGCGACGATCTGATGGCCGAGGATCAACGGCAGGTGGCCGGGCTCGAGCTCCCCGT
Organism: Actinomycetota bacterium; assembly: GCA_046744275.1. GTDB lineage: Bacteria > Actinomycetota > Thermoleophilia > Solirubrobacterales > Solirubrobacteraceae > DASSUW01. Next base: position 4,118 of record JBKOYW010000499.1, on the reverse strand, counting down.
CGCGGAGGTGCAGGTCGGTGCGGCAGACGCCGCACGCGTGCACGCGGAGCAGGACCTGGCCAGGGCCGGCCTCGGGCTCCCGCACCTCCGCCACCCGCAACGGCGACCCCGGCGCGTCGAGCACCCCGGCGCGCATCACGCCGCCCGGTCGAGGACGCGGAGGTCGAGCAACTCGTACGCCGTCACGGGCTCGGGCTCGTCGCCGCACGAGATGGGCCGCGGCGCCTCCTCGTGCCGCGCGACGACGGCGCGCAGCCGGCCCGCCGGCGTATGCAGCGTCACGGTGCTGTCGTCGGCGCCCTCCACCACCACGTCGTCGACGCCGCGCAGGCCGAGTCGGCGCCGCACGAGCACGTCGGCGGCCTGGACCGCCGGCGGGTCGCCGCCGCGGCCGCGCAGATGGTCGAGATCGATCTCGCCGGCCTCGAGCGCGGTCACGATCTGCGGACCCGCAGCCGCGGGCACGCGCCCGAACGCGAGACCGTGCGGGAACGCCAGGAATGTCGCCGCGAACCGGTGCCCGCCGATGTGCCCGATCTCCCAGGTCTGATCGGGTCGCGCCGCCCGCAGCGCCCGGGCGAGCGGCCGCCCGCGGCGCGCGCAGCAGGGGTCGCGCTTGCCGTGCGTGCAGACCGCGTAGACGGGCTGATCCCAGACCTCGCCGGGTTCGCGCTCGCTGAGGTCGAGGGCGAGCACCTCGGCCGCGTCGCGCAGCACGTGGCGCTCGACCCACGGCCCGTCGCGGCGCGTGTCGGCCAGGAAGCACACGCGGGTCTCGAGCGCGGTTCGCCGCGGGCTGCGCCGGATCAGATGCACCTTCACGCCGGTCTCGTCGGCGAGCGCCAGCAGCTCGCGCGCGAGGCCGACGTCGAGGTCCGAGTGGGTGACCGCGTTGCGCCCGTTCCACGGGCCCGGCTGCTCGAGCAGCAGGAACCGTCGCGCCTTGGGCGCGGACGCCGCGAGGTCCTCGCCGAGGCGCTCGCCGAGGACGGAGCAGGAAACGGTCACGTGAAGAGGGTTAGCACTCCCGCGAGGACGAAGGCGCCCGCCCACACGCCGTCGAGGTTGATCCAGGCCTTGCGCAGGACCGCGACGCCGAGCCTGTCGTAGACGAGCAGCGCCACGACGGCCATCACCGCGACCATGGCGCCGACGTGCAGCAGCAGTCCCAGCGCGCCGGTCAGCAGCTCCGCCGCACCGCCGCCCGCCGCCTCGAGCGCGTGGTCGTGTGCCGCCGCCGACGCCACGCCGCCGCCGATCAGCACCGGCGCGACCATCAGCCCGGCGCCGTGGGCGCTGGACATCAGGAACGACCACCACGCGAGCTCGCGGCGGTTGACGCGCATCGTCGTCCAGCGCGGATGCGCGCGCGGCTTGACGAAGCGGAAGATCCCGAACAGGACGAGCGCGATGCCGGCGGCCAGCCGCAGGATCGATGGGTCCGCGAGCAGGCCGAGCCCGATCACCGCCGCCGCGACCAGCACGAGCGACAACTCGTGGCCGATGGCGATCGGCCCGAGCGCGCGCACCACCGCGCGGCGGTCGCGGTCCTGCATGCCGAGCGCGACCGCGAACAGCCAGCCCATCGCGGGATTCAGCCCGTGGTAGGCGCCGAGCGCCGCGATCACCAGGAGCGCCCAGAGGTCCATGTCAACGCCCGCGCTCCACGCCGGTGGCCGGGGTCATCGGTCAGTTCGGGAAGCAGTAGGAGTCCGATGACGCGTCGCCGCCCTGCAGGCGCACCTGGTGCGGGCGCTCACCGGAGAACGGCACGAAGAGGTCGTCGTCGAGCGTCAGCGAGCCGTCCTCGCCGGCGTCGAGCTTGACGAGCCAGCCGTCGATGCCCTCCGGGTAGAACTGCACGTCCCAGGCGGCGTAGAGCGAGTTGGTGAGGTACACGCGGCGCCCGTCGCGGCTCACCTCCACCATCTGCGGGCCGCCGTTGAGTGGGCCGCTCGCCGGGTGCGGCGCGCGCCCGACGATCCCGCCCAGGCGCACCGACGCCGTCTCGCGCGGCTGCCGCGGGTTGGAGACGTCGAACCGCTTGAGCTCGCCGGTGCCCCAGCACGATACGTAGAGGCTGCGGTCGTCGACCGACAGCGCGATGTCCGTGATCAGCGCCGGCACGGCACCGAACGGCTGCAGGATCGGCGGGAGCTGCTCGGCCTCGGCCGGCTCGGGCGGGATCGTGATCACCTTCTCGGCGCTCACCCGGCCGTCGTCGCCGCGCTCCCACAGCCAGATCGAGGCGGTCAGGTCGGCGGTGGACGTCACGACGCCGACGAACCCGTACGCCTTCGAGGGGTCGTGCGCGGGCCGCAGCTCGAGCACCATCTGGTGCTCCGGGCCGAGGTCGATCTCCTGCGTGTGACGGCGCGTCTTGAGGTCGAAGACGTGCAGCTTGTGGCCGTACCGGTTGCCGAGCAGCAGCTCGCCGACGAGGCCTCCCTCGACCATGTTCGGCGTGCCCCACTCGCTCGTGATCACGGTGTCGTGGCCGAGGTGCCACCAGAAGTCGTACGCCAGCTCCTGGCTGCCGCGGTCCTCCTCCCACTGGCCCTTGACGTCGAAGTTCTCGTGGTCGAGCAGGAAGATCCCGCCGGGACCGTCGCCCTCCGGGTTGCCGAGCGCCGACACGTAGATGCCGTCCGGACCGCAGTGGACCGTGTGCGGGCGGCTGTAGCCGGTCTTGCGCGCGATCTCCTCGGGCTCGATCACCTTCGCCAGCCTGGGCGTCCGCGGCTCGTCCTTGACGTCGAGCACGTGGATGCGGGAGCTGCGCAGGCCGGGCACGAGCAGGTAGCGACGCTCGACGTGCGGGTGCGGCGCCCACGGGCACAGCGCTGAGGAGCAGGCATTCCAGCCGAAGTGGTGGAGCTCGTCGCCCGCGTTGGGCATCTCGAAGCGGCCGACGAGCTGCCCGTAGGTGTCCGAGTCGTCCTCGAGGTCGAGCACGCCGATCGCATCGGGCGACCCGTTGGCGCCGGTGTTCAGCGTCGCGACGTACGCGAGCGTCTCCGGCGGCGCCTGGGCGGCGCTCGCGGGGGAGGGGTAGAAGCTCGGATCCGGCGTCCAGCGAGCCATGGGGCCTCCTCGTCAGTGAGCAGACCCGAACCTACAGAATCCCGATGGTGATTACCGTCTTTTGATCGGCGCCCGCGCCGGAACCGGCTCGGGGACGCCACGCCGGCTGGACGCAGGAGCGGGGCGGAGGTCGCCGAGGTGGTCGCGGCGGCGCGACGGCCAGGGCTTGGCGTCGGCCAGCGGGAGCCGGAGCCCGCCGGGCGGGCCGCTGGGGTTCTCGGGCTCGGGCGCGTTCCCGCCGCCGCCGTGGCCGCCGTCGGCATCGTCGTCGTCGTCACGCAGCCGGAAGAACCACACCAGCCACACGATGAGCGCTCCGATGTCGAAGACTCGGAGTCCGACCATGAAGATCCACCCCTCCAGTGTCACCTCACCACGCAGGCTAGCGCTGGAGCCACTGCTCCAGCAACCGCCGCGCGATCGCGAAGCGTGGCGGCACGCCAAGTGGCCCGTCGTCGCGGCCCTCGACCGCGGCCGCCACGGCGGCGCGGTCGAACCAGCGGACGTCTTCCAGCTCCTCGTCGATCCGCCGCGGCTCGCCCGACAGCCACGGCGCGGTGAAGCCGAGCATGAGTGAGGTCGGGAATGGCCACGGCTGCGAGGCGACGTACTGTGGCGGCCCGACCTCGACGCCGGCCTCCTCGCGCACCTCGCGCGCCACGGCCTCCTCGAGGCTCTCGCCGGGCTCGACGAAGCCGGCGAGCGCCGAGTAGCGGCGCGGTGGCCACACCGCCTGGCGCCCGAGCAGGACGCGGTCGCCGTCGGTGACGAGCATGATCACGACCGGGTCGGTGCGCGGGTGGTGGTCGGAGCCGCAGGCGGGGCAGCGGCGCAGGATGCCGCCCTCGGTGATCTCCGTGGGCGATCCGCAGACCGCGCAGTGGCGGTGCCTGCGGTGCCAGTTCACGAGCGCCGCGGCGTGCGCGGCGAGCCCGCCGTCGGCCTGGGGGAGGGCGGCCGCGGCGGCGCGCAGGCCCAGTGCGCGCGTGCCCGTGGCGGAGTCGGGCTGCCCCTCGCCGTGCGCGCCGATCACC
>JBKOYW010000480.1:0-5908 GCA_046744275.1 Actinomycetota bacterium | reverse complement strand
GTCGCGACGGTGGCGCCGTTCGCCGGCGCCGGTGCGCCGGCGGCAGCCGCAAGGGCCTCCTCGGCGGCCTTGGACACCCGGCGGCTGTCGTCCTTCACGAGGTCGCGGAGTGCGAGACGCGCAGCCTCGGCCATCGACCGGTCTCGGCCTGTGAGCAGCCGGCTGAGCTCGGCCACGGCGCCCTCGCGGACGGCGGGCAGCCCGTTCTCGAGCGCCGCTTGCAGCTCAGGCACGAGCTCGCCGGGCGGCACGGGCGCGACGTAGGAGCTGCGGGCGATGTAGAGCTCGCCCTCGAGATGGCTCAAGAGGTTCGGCCGTTGATTCGGGGTGAGCTCCTGGACCTCGTCGCAGACGTACTCGTAGAGCTCCCGAACCGAGATGCGGTGGTCCTGGTCGCGGTCCGCCTCGCCGGTCTGCAGGCCCTTGACCACAGCGCTGGTGAACACGGAGGGCGTGCCCTCGCCGGACAGCTCGTCGCCTTCGAAGGCGTACTCCATCGCGCTCGAGGCGGTCATGATGACCCGTCCCGTTCCGCCGAGGTTCTCGTCGACGTCGACCTTGTCCCCGCCCCGGAAGCGCATGCCCCGCGCGATCGCGCCGCTGTAGCAGCAGTCGAGCAGCACGACGACCTTCTGCGACCTGCTGCGCGTCACCTGCCGGCTGAGGAAGTCGGCGGAGACCGCGGACGCGTCGAGCTGCGCCACCTCCGTGTCCTTGGCCGCGAAGTAGAGCAGCCCGGTCTCGTCCTTGACTCCGTGACACGAGAAGTGCAGGAGCAGCAGGTCGTCGCGTCGTCGGTCGGCGAAGAACGTGGCGATCCGGCGCCGCAACTGGTGCTCCGCCTCGTTCAGCGACAGCTGGACCTCGAAGCCCCCGATCCGGTCGTCGCGGAGCACGCCGGCGAGCGACTCGGCGTCGAGCGCTGGGGTCCGCAGCCGACCGAGCTTCGGGTCCTCGTACGTGTCGGTGGCGACGATGAGCGCGTAGCGGCCGGACATGGCCACGTGCCAACCGTCCCACACCCCTCAGGCAGCGCGCAAGCGGCGCGGGCGCCCTATCGGCGCTCGATCAGCTCGATGCGGTAGCCGTCGGGATCGCGGACGAAGCAGATGCGCGAGCCGCCCTCGCGGACGCGGTAGGGCGGCTTCTCGGGCTCGATGCCCTTGCCGCCCAGGTTCTCGAGCGTGCCGTCGAGGTCGTCGACGGTGAGCGCGATGTGGTTGTAGCCCGTGCCCAGCTCGTAGGAGTCGACCCCGTGGTTGTAGGTCAGCTCGAGGCGGTCGCCGTCTCCCGGAAGGCCCATGAAGACGTTGATCGCCTCGTCGCGGATCGGCATCCGGCGGCGCTCCTCGAAGCCGAGCGCCTCGTAGAAGGCGACGCTCCGGTCGATGTCGCCGATGCGGTAGCAGGTATGGATGAGTTCCACGGGTCGGAGCGTACCCTCCGGCCCATGATCGTCGAACGCTCCATGAGCGATGGCTGGCTCTCCAACACGTACCTGGTCGCGGCCGAGGACGGCGGCGACGCCTTCCTGGTGGACGCCGGCGGCCCGATCGAACCGCTGATCGCCACTGCCGAGCAGCACGACCTGAACGTCACGCACATCCTGCTCACCCATCACCACCACGACCACGTCGCCGAGCTCGGCAAGGCGCTCGAGCGCTGGCCGGACGCCACCGTGCTGTCGCACCCCGAGGAGCGCGTGCCGGGCACGACGGGCGACCTGAACGACGGCGACGAGCTGACGATCGGCGGGCTGACCGCGCGCGCCCTGCACACGCCGGGCCACACCGCCGGGATGCTCGCGCTGGTGGTCGACGGCAACGTCTTCACCGGCGACACGCTGTTCAAGGGCTCGGTCGGCGGCGTGCGCGCCCCCGGCAGTACGGGCTACGAGGACCTCAAGCGCTCGATCATGGAGGTGCTGCTCGGGCTGCCCGGCGACACGATCGTCCGGCCGGGTCACACCGACCCGACGACGGTCGCCGAGGAGCTCGAGTCCAACCGGTTCGTGCGCATCTGGCGCGGGCTCGACCCCGAGGGCTCCGAGTCCTGCACCGCGCTCGGCGAGCCGGCCACGCTGGTCCTTCTGGGGGACGACTACGACGGCGGCCACAAGGCCTGGGTCCGCTGGCCCGACGGTCGCGACGACATCGTCCCCGGGTCGAAGGTCAGCCGCTAGTCCGCCCGGCCGCGAGACCGAGCGGTCCGGGCCGCGTGTACTAGAACAAGAGGGCATGGCAGAGAAGGACAGCGGGAGCGGGATCTCGATCCAGACGCTGGCGATCTCCGCCGCGGCCGCGGTGGCGGCGGCCGTGGTCGTGCCGATGATCTGGGAGCGCGGCACGCTGATCGCCACCGCGATGACTCCCGTCGTCGTCGCGCTCGTGTCGGAGGCCCTGCGCAAGCCCGCAGAGAAGATCACCGCGGTCACCCCGCTCGTGACGCGCCGCAGCGCGACGGGCGCGTCGGTGCGCGATCCCGACTTCGACCCGCTGCCGCCGGAGGAGCGCGACGCGGCGCCGGTGCCGCGCGAGGACGACCCGTTCGGCCTGCGCTCGCGCCCGCCCGTGGTGCAGCGGCACCACTGGAAGATCGCGCTCGCCACCGGGCTCGCCGCGTTCGCGATCGCCGCGGTCTTCCTCACAACGTCCGAGCTCGTGCTCGGCGGTCCGGCCACGAAGGAGAGCGGCCGCACGACGCTGATCGGCGGCAGCTCGAACGACGACAAGGACAAGCCGACCCCGACCGCCACGCCGGAGGCGACCGAGACGGCCGAGCCGACCACGACGCCGGAGGCGACTCCCACCCCGACGACGACGGCGACGCCGACCCCGACCCCGTCGCCGCTTCAGGCGGCGCCCACGCCGACGGCCACCCCCTGATGCCGAAGGACCGGATCCCGACCTCGCGCGTCGCCCGCACCGCGCGGGTCTCCGGTCTGGCGGCGGGGCAGGCGGCGCGCCACCTCGGCACGCGCGCCGCCAACCTGGGCCGCTCCGACGAGGGCAAGCAGGCCGCGCTCGAGCGCCGCAACCTCGAGGCGGCCGAGCAGATCGTCGCGGCGCTCGGCACGATGAAGGGCGCGGCGATGAAGCTCGGGCAGGTGATGAGCTTCCTCGACGTCGGGCTCGTGCCGGAGGAGCACCGCGAGGACTTCCAGCGCAAGCTCGGCGAGCTGCGCGACGCCGCGCCGAAGGTCCGCTTCGCGGACATGCGCAAGGTGATGGAGTCCGAGCTCGGCGAGTCGATCGAAGGCGTCTTCGACGCGTTCGAGACCGAGCCGATCGCGGCGGCCTCGATCGGCCAGGTCTACCGCGCGCGGCTGCACGACGGCCGCGACGTGGCGGTCAAGGTCCAGTACCCAGGCGTCGCCCAGGCGGTGCGGGCCGACATGCAGAACCTCGGGATCATCCTGCGGCTGATGAAGCGGATCGCGCCGGGGCTCGACGTCAAGAGCACGGCGGAGGAGATCCGCGCGCGGATCGGCGACGAGCTCGACTACGAGCTCGAGGCCCAGCACCAGCGGACGCTGGCGCGGATCTTCCGCGGGCACCCGTTCATCCGCGTCCCCGAGGTCATCACGTCGCTGTCTCGCGAGAAGGTCCTGGTCAGCGAGTACGTCACGGGCCTCGGGTTCGACGCGATCAAGGAGCTCGACCAGGCGACGCGCGACCGCGTCGGCGAGATCGTCTTCCGCTTCTTCTTCGGCTGCATGTACCGCCATCGCCAGTTCTCCGGCGACCCGCATCCCGGCAACTTCCTGCTCCAGCCCGACGGCAACGTTGCGTTCCTGGACTTCGGGCTGTTCAAGGTGATGCCGGCCGAGCTGATCGAGATCGAGCTCGAGTGCCAGCGCGCGGGGCACGAGGGCGACGGCGAGCGCCTGCACGAGATCTTCAGCACCACCGGCTTCCTGCGCGAGCCCGACCGCTTCCGGCCCGACAAGCTGCTCGCGCAGTTCCTCGACGCGACGTGGTGGTACGTGCTCGACGAGGAGGTCCACCTGACGCCCGAGATCGCCACCGAGGTGATGATCGAGATGTCGGACCCGCGCTCGTCGCACTTCGGGCAGATGCGCCACGAGACGCTGCCCGCCGACCACCTGTTCGGCCGCCGCGTCGAGCTGCTCACGCTCGCCGTCCTGTCACAGCTCGAGGCGAAGGCGAACTGGCACCGGATCGCCCGCGAGTGGATGTACAAGGAGCCGCCGGTGACCGAGCTCGGCCGCGCCGAGGCGGAGTTCTACGCCTCCTGAATCTGGAGGAGGCTCGTGGTTCCCGGCTTGCCGGACGGCAGGCCGGCGGTGACGCCGACGCGGTCGCCCTTCTTGATCCAGCCGAGCTCGACCGAGCGGGCCACTGCGGCCATGATCAGCTCCTCGGTGACCTCGAAGCGGCGCATCGACGCCGCTTGCACGCCCCACATCAGCCCGCAGCGGCGGACGGTCTCGCGGCCGGGAGACAGCGCGAAGATCGGCACGGTCGGCCGGTGCGCCGAGATCAGGCGCGCCGAGCGGCCGCTGAGCGTCGGGCACACGAGCGCGGCGAGGCCGAGCTCGTGCGCTGCGCGGCAGGCGGTGTAGGCGAGCGTGTAGGCGGGGTCGCGCCGGTCGCGGCGCACGCGATGCTCGTTCCACTCGCGGTAGGGCAGCGTCAGCTCGGTGCGCTCGGCGATCGACGCCAGCATCGCCACCGACTCGACCGGGTACTGCCCGACGGCGCTCTCCTGGGAGAGCATCACCGCATCTGTGCCGTCGAGGATCGCGTTGGCGACGTCGGTCACCTCGGCCCGCGTCGGGCGCGAGGAGCGGACCATCGAGTCGAGCATCTGCGTGGCGGTGATCGAGGGCCGCGCGAGCGCGCCGGCGAGCGCGATCACCTGCTTCTGCACGATCGGCACCTCCTCGATCCGCAGCTCGATGCCGAGGTCGCCGCGCGCGACCATCACGCAGTCCGCCGCGCGGACGATCTCCTCCGCGCGCTGGACGGCCTGCGGCTTCTCGATCTTGGCGATCAGCGGCAGCCGCGTGTGCTTGCGCAGGAACGTGATGTCCTCGGCGCGGCGCACGAACGACAGCGCGACGAGGTCGACGCCGATCTGCTCGCCCACCTGCACGTGCCGGAGGTCCTCCTCGGGGACCGACGGCAGCGCCGCGGCCTCGCCGGGGATGTTGAGGCCCTGGCGCGAGGCGACCGCGCCGCCGACCTCGACCTCGGCGTCGATCTCGCCGTCGCCCGGCCGGGTGCCCGTCACGCGCAGGCGGACCGCGCCGTCGGCGAGGTACATGATCTCGTCGTTGTGGACGCTGTCGGCCAGGCCGGCCCACGTGATCGACATGCGCTCCGAGTTGCCCTCGAAGCCGTTGGCGCCGCACACGAAGGTCAGGTGGTCGCCGGGCTTGAGCTCGGCGATCCCGTCCACGAGCGGGCCGATGCGCAGCTTCGGGCCTGGAAGGTCCTGGAGGATCGCCACCTGGCGGCCGGCGCGGCCGGCCGCGTCGCGCACGAGCCGAGCCGTCTTGGCGTGCTCCTCCGCGCTGCCGTGCGAGAAGTTCAGCCGCGCGACGTCCATGCCGGCATCGACCATGCGCACGAGCACCTCGGGGTCGCGTGAGGCGGGGCCGATCGTGGCGACGATCTTCGTGCGGCGCATCGGACGGCGCACGGTACCGGTTGCGCGGCATGGACAATGTGACGGGATGTCGATCGAGACCGAGGACGAGCTGGAGGGCCTGCGGCGCGCAGGCCGCGTCGTGGCGGTGGTGCTGCGCGAGCTGCGCCGGCGCGTGCAGCCGGGTGTGACCACGGGTGAGCTCGACCGGCTCGCCGGCCGGGTGTTCGCGCGCCACGGCGCGCGCTCGGCGCCGAAGCTCGTCTACGACGCGCCGTCCGAGGTGTTCATCCTG
>JBKOYW010000053.1:0-2406 GCA_046744275.1 Actinomycetota bacterium | reverse complement strand
GATCATGGTGGTGTGCGAGTCGGTCCCGACCAGCGTGTCGGGGTACAGCGTGCCCTCGTTGTCGAACACCACGCGCGCCAGGTACTCGAGGTTGACCTGGTGCACGATCCCGGTGCCGGGCGGGACGACCTTGAAGCCCTCGAACGCGCCCTGGCCCCAGCGCAGGAACGCGTAGCGCTCGCGGTTGCGCTCGAACTCCTTCTCGGCGTTGATGCGGAACGCGTCGCGCGTGCCGAACGCGTCGACCTGGACCGAGTGGTCGATCACCAGCTCGGCCGGCACGAGGGGGTTGATCTTGTTCGCGTCGCCGCCGAGGTCGGCCATCGCGTCGCGCATCGCGGCGAGGTCGACCACCGCAGGCACGCCGGTGAAGTCCTGCATCACCACGCGCGCCGGCGTGAAGGCGATCTCCTTCGACGGCTCGGCGGTGTGGTCCCAGGTGGCGATGGCCTCGACGTCCTCCTTGCGGACGCCGACGCCGTCCTCGTTGCGCAGGACGTTCTCGAGCAGGACCTTCAGCGAGAACGGCAGCCGCGCCACGTCGTACTTCGACTGGAGCGCGTCGAGGCGGTAGATCTCGTAGCTGCGCCCGCCGACATCGAAGTCGGCGCGGGCGTCGAAGGAGTTCTCGGGCATGGTGTCTCCGGTGTCAGAAGTCTCACCTTGAGACTACCCCGGAAGCGCCAGCCAACCCCTCCCGTAGTCCACCCGCACCGGATCGCCGTCCTTGGCGTGCCAGGCGATCGTGAGCGGGACCTCCTCACCCGGTCGCAGCACGGCGATCCGGCCGGTCCGCTGGAGCTCGGTGTCCGGCACCTGGGCGGGCCCGCGGCCGGCGGCCCACAGCGACTTGCCGAATGCCTGCAGGAACACCGGCGTCGCCTCGACCGGCCGCCCATTGGCGTCCATCAGCCGGACGTCGCCGATGTCGACGCGCAGCGGGTGCAGGCCGTCGTTGCGCAGCTTGGCGGTCAGCACGCGGTCGCCCGGGAGCGTCGGATGCGTGAAGACGTCCGCGTCGCCGGACCACACGAGCGCGCCGGAGCGGTTCTCGGGCACCTCGGCAATGAGGAACGCGCCGGCGGCGATCGTGGCCGCGACGACGACGGCGGTGACGCGACGGCGATGGATCGTGGCCGCCGGCATACGGGTGGTGGCGATGGTGCTCACTTCGGCTCCTCCGGCCGGGTGAACCAGTCGCAGCCCGGCGGGTCGGGGTTCTCGTACGGGTCCCACGTCGCGCACGTGGCCTGGCTCGCGGTCTTGTGCGGCAGCCCGGGACTGAACACGGACGAGCCGGGGCACGCGGGCAGGCCGGTGAGCACGTTCGAGGACGGCGCGCCGCCCGCCGGCCCGACGTTGCCGCTCCAGCAGTTGCCGCGGCCCTCCTCGTCCCACCAGAAGTCGTTGCCGTTGGGGTCGCGCACGCCGTCGGGCGTGACGCCCATCTTGTTGTCGGCGAACAAGTTGTCGAATGAGGTGTCGATGCCCTTGTCGGGCTCGCCTCGGAACGCGGCGGGGACGAACAGCAGCTTCACGCCGTCGCGCCAGTTGTCCCAGATGTAGTTGTCGCGGACGATGTCGCCGTTGCCGCCGAAGATCCCGATGCCGGTGCCGACCGGGACCTGGAAGGTCGGGCACACGATCGTCGGGTCACGCTGCTCGGGCGGCGTGTCGCGGCAGTAGGCGTCGCGCTCGTCGCTGAAGTAGTCCTCGTTGTTGGAGTAGATGAGGTTGCGCTCCCACTTGGCGCAGTCCTGCGGCATGCCGGGATGCCCGGACGCGAACGAGTCGGTCGTCATGCCGGTCGCGTTGTGGTGGAAGCGGTTGTCGTGCGCCCACACGCCGTTGCCGGCCGTACCGGAGTAGCCGATCGTGTTGTGGTGCGAGTCCGAGTCGCGGATCTCGATCCCGTAGCGCGCGCAGTGGCCCTCCGGCCCGGACCCCGGGTAGATGCCGGAGTCGCCGGAGCCGAACGCCTCGAGCCGGCTGTAGAGGCCGTGGTCGGAGGTGAACGAGAGGAACCCGTACTCGCGCGAGTAGCGCGACTGGATGTCCTCCATCCGGAAGCCGTTCGTCTCGAGGATGTAGACGTTGTTGAAGTCGGAGAACTCGACCGTGAAGTTGCGCAGGTAGATGCCGTCGGCGCGGTCTGCGCGGATGACGTTGAGCTTCGTCCGCTGGCCGGAGATGAGGACGTCCTTGCGGGTGCGGCCCATGCCCTCGATCTGGAGGTTGCACTTGTCGTCGCAGCGCCGGTCCTCGTCGCCGGGATCAGCGTCGCCGACGATCGCGATCAGGTTGTGCGTGTTGGGGCAGTTGCGCTGGAACTCGTAGGACTCGGCCTCGGGGTCCGGGTCCTCGCAGCCGGGAGGAGGCGGCGCCTGGCTCGGCTCCTCGCTGTAG
>JBKOYW010000038.1:0-2949 GCA_046744275.1 Actinomycetota bacterium | reverse complement strand
GGTCCCGCCTTCGCTCGACCGCGCCTACAAGGACATCGACTTCGCGGTGACGAAGAAGGGCGGGGGCGCAGCCGACAAGCTCCTCAAGGAGGCCGGCTACGAGCCCCATGTCGCCTTCAACGCCATGCACGCCCGTGAACGAGGGCTCTACTACGACGAGGCCAATGGCCGCCAGGTCGACCTCTTCATCGAGGCGTTCCGGATGTGCCACGAGATCCCGCTCGGCAAGCGGCTCGAGGTCGAGACCGGCACGGTACCGCTGGCCGAGCTGATGCTCACGAAGCTCCAGATCATCGAGCTCAACGAGAAGGACATCCGCGACACGGTGCTGCTGTTCCACGGGCATCCGATCGCGGACAACGACGACGGCGCCGTCAACGGCGCGCAGATCGCCACGCTGTGCGCCGACGACTGGGGGCTGTGGCGCACGATCACCGCGAACCTCGAGCGCTGCCGCAGCCATGTCGGCGACTACGACCTCGCCGCCGGCGACCGCGAGCGCATCGAGGGGCGCTTCGACGAGCTCCTGCGGCGGATCGAGGACGAGCCCAAGAGCCGCGGCTGGCGCCGCCGCGCGAAGGTCGGGGACAAAAAGCGCTGGTATGAGTTGCCGGAGGAGGTCGAGTAGCGATGCGCCTGTTCTTCGCGACGGATATCCACGGCTCTGAGGTCTGCTGGAAGAAGTTCCTCAACAGCGGAGCCCACTACAAGGCCGACGTCGTGGTGCTCGGCGGCGACATGACCGGGAAGGCCCTGGTCCCGATCGTCGACGACGGCGGCGGCAAATGGCACGCCACGCTGCTCGACAACCGCGAGACGCTCGACGGCGAGGACGAGGTCGCGGCGTTCGAGGCGGCCGTCCAGCGCCGTGGCTACTACCCGTTCCGGACCACGCCGGACGAGCTGCGCGAGCTGTCGGCCGACGAGCCGCGCTGGCACGCGCTGTTCGAGGAGCACATGCTCGCGACGGTCGACCGCTGGATGCAGATGGCCGACGAGCGGCTGGGCGGCACCGGCATCCGCGTGTTCGTGTGCCCCGGCAACGACGACCAGCTCGAGGTCGACGAGGTGGTCGCCGACGCGAAGACGGTGGAGCTGGGGGAGGGCCGCGTTGTCGACCTCGGCGACTTCCAGATGGCGTCCAGCGGATGGGCCAACCGCACGCCGTGGGACACCTACCGCGAGGAGGACGAGGACGTGCTGCTCGAGCGCATCGAGCGGATGCTGGCCGACGTCACGGTCGAGCCCGAATGCACGATCTTCAGCCTGCACTGCCCGCCCCACAACACCGGCCTTGACGACGCTCCACAGCTGACCGCAGACATGAGCCTCAAGGACGCGGGCCGCGCGACCGTGCCGGTCGGCTCGACGGCGGTGCGTGAGGCGATCGAGCGCCACCAGCCCGCGCTCGCGCTGCATGGGCACATCCACGAGGCGCGCGGCACGCATCGGCTCGGCCGCACGCTGTGCATCAACCCCGGCAGCTCCTACGAGCAGGGCCAGCTGCTCGGCGTCGTGATCGATCTCGACGCCAAGAAGAAGAAGGTGAAGAACTTCGTGCTGACCAGCGGCTAGGAAGGCCGCGGGCGGACCGGAGCCACGAGGAGGAGTCAGAACATGGCAACAGTTTCAACAGGTGCGGGAGACGCGGCCGAACGCACCGTCTTCGTACGCAAGGCGACTGGCCTCGTCCGCGGGTGGTCGACGCGCGACGCGTTCATCTACGCCGCGTTCTCGATCAACCTGGTGACGCTCGGGCTGTACATCTTCGGCTACGCCCCGTTCATCCCGGACGGCAGCCTGCTGTTCGCGGTGCTGCTCGCGGGTCTCTATCTGGTCGTGCAGGCCATCACCTACGCGTCGCTGATCGCCGCCATGCCGCGGGCGGGCGGAGACTACGTCTGGACCAGCCGCGTGCTCGGCGGCGGCATCGGCTTCGTGCTGGCCGTGACAGGCTGGTGGTTCATCCTCTGGCTTTGGGTCCCGATCTACGCCAACATCCTCAACGTCGAGGTGCTCGGGCCGCTGTGCGCGATCATCGGCTGGGACAGCGCGGTGACGTTCTGGAGCGGTAACGACGGCATCTTCGTCTCGTCGGTGATAACCGCGCTCCTCGCGTCGGGCTTCATCGCCCTGGGGATGCGCACGTACTCGAAGATCCAGAAGGTCTGCTTCTACGGCGGCCTCATCGGCTTGGCCGTGATGATCGTGCTGCTGCTCGTCAACTCCAAGACGAGCTTCATCTCGAACTTCAACGAGCAGTCGAAGGACCTCTACGGTGTCGACAACGCCTATCAGGCGACCCTGGACGCCGGTCTGAAGGACTTCTCGCCGGCCGATGTGAGCGGGTTCGCGGTCGGCGCGACGTTCCTGCTGGTCCCGATGATGGCGTTCTTCAACCTGTGGTCGAACTGGGGCGCGACGCTCTACGGCGAGGTCCGCGGGGCGTCCGACTTCCGTCAGAACATCCGGGCCATGTTCGGCGCGCTGCTCGCGACGTCGATCGCTGCGGTCGTGCTGTTCCTGCTCTTCTCGAAGACGTTCGGCTGGGACTTCTACAACGCCGCCAACAACGCGTTCTGGGCGGGCACGATCCCGACCGGCGTCTGGCCGTACCCAGGCCTGCTGGCCGC
Source organism: Actinomycetota bacterium (assembly GCA_046744275.1). Classification (GTDB taxonomy): domain Bacteria; phylum Actinomycetota; class Thermoleophilia; order Solirubrobacterales; family Solirubrobacteraceae; genus DASSUW01. The sequence continues at coordinate 316 of JBKOYW010000038.1, read as the reverse complement.
GTCGTTTTTCGGCAGTCCGGTGCTGCAGTTCCTGCTCGTCGCCGTGCTCTCGCTGTGGTTCTTCGGCTGGGTCGGAACCGTGTTCCTGTCCTCGACGCGCGTGGTCTTCGCCGCCGCGTTCGACCGCGTCCTGCCCGAGGGCGTCGCGAAGGTCAACCGCAACGGCGTGCCGTACGTGGCGCTGCTGCTGATGCTCGTGCCGTCGCTCGGGATCGCCGCGTTGTACGCCTACAGCACCGACTTCCAGACGTACACTCTCGATGCGACGCTCGTCATCGCAGTCACGTTCCTGGGGTCGACGGTCGCGGCCGCGATC
>JBKOYW010000042.1:0-4251 GCA_046744275.1 Actinomycetota bacterium | reverse complement strand
CGCGTGACGGCCAGGATGCCGATGGGGACCTGGAACAGGATCCCCATCACCATCAGGACCATGATCGAGAACTTGTAGAAGTCCCGCGCCTGGAGCAGGATGTCGTAGTTGTCGTCGTTGAAGTTCTGCAGGAAGTTGATGGCGTTCGGCAGCACGAAGTAGTAGGCGAACACCACGCCGCCGACGAACAGGAACGGGACCATCGCCATCAGCGGCAGCGCGACCTCCCGCTCGCGCGGTGAGAACGCCGGCAGGATGAACGCGTACGCCTGGTAGAGCAGCAGCGGGAGCGAGAGCAGCAGCGCTGCGTAGCCGACGACCCGGAACGTGACCGTGAACGGCTCGCCGACGCCGAGCGTCACCGGACGCCGGCCGCTCGCCTCCGGCGCGGTCGCCGCCGTCTGGTCCGCCACCCGGGCCAGCTCGGCCCAGCGCGCCCGCAGGGTCGGACTGAGCTCGTCCGACCGCGCCATCTCCCGGCTCAGCACCGCGTACTGCAGGTAGAAGCGCTTCTGCGCCTGCTGGAACGCCGCCGTCCGCTCGAGCGGATCGTCGCTGCCCTGCGTGAACGCCGACTTCTCCAGCGGCCGGTCGAGGATCTCGAGAATCAGGTCGTTCTGCCAGAAGCAGAACCCGAACGCGATAACGAACCCGACCAGGCAGATGATGATGCGCGTGCGCAGCTCGTCGAGGTGCTCGACGAGGCTGAGGCGATCCTCGTGCGCGATGGGCCGCAGTGCGGTGGCCATGGCCCGGTGCGGCCCGCGGCCCGGTTAGCTGCGCGTGCGCTCGCGGTCGGAGACGACCTCGCCGTCGACCGGCGGGCTCTCCTCGGCGCGGCCGAGCGCGGCGTTGGCCTCACGGCGGCTGTCGTCGTCGTCCTCGTCGAGATCGCGGTCGGATCCCTTGCCGGTCACCGAGTCACGGAACTCCCGCATTCCGGATCCGAGCGACCGCCCGAGGCCAGGCAGGCGCTTCGGTCCGAAGATCACGAGGACGATCACCAACACGATGATGAGCTCGGTCGGCCCGATACTCTGGAAAACTGCGAGGCTCACGGTCTGATCCCTTTCGAGGCTTCCTGCGAAGGGTAGCGAGACAGCTATTCGTCCAATCCTGGCCGTTCAGGTCGATTGGGGTCAAGTTCGTGAGCGGAGCGCCGATCTTAGGGCCACGATGAGCCAGCACGCCAACAACGGTCAGTACGTCCGCCGCGTGGTGCTGCCTTCCGGTCGTGCCATCGAGGTCGTGTACTTCGAGACGCTGGCTGACGAGGCCGCCACCGCGATCCCCGCCTCCGGCCCCGTCCGCGAGCTTCACGAGTGCCCCTGCTGCGACCGCGACCTGGTCTACCCGGTCGAGTGGGAGGAGGTCTCCCCCACGCACTGGGAGGTTCTCCTGCGCTGCCCGAACTGCGAGTGGAGCGAGGTCGGCACGTTCGACCAGCCCACGGTCGACCGCTTCGACGAGACGCTGGACATCGGCACCGAGATCCTTCTCGGTGACCTCAAGCGCCTCCAGCAGGCGAACATGGAGGAGGAGATCGACCGGTTCGTCCGCGCGGTCAACGCGGACGCCATCCTCCCCGAGGATTTCTAGAGGGCCGCAGGCCCGGTTACGGTCGCCCGGACGGCGACCGTCGCCATCAAGGTGCCGGCTGGATGCCGGCACGGGCAACCTACGCGAAGCGGTCGACGACCCCGTCGGCCACCAGCTCGAGCGCCCCCTGCTGGGCCTCCGGCAGCACCGGGAGGTCCGCCTTCGCGGCGGCCACGATCGCCAGCGCGCTCTCGCGCGCGTCGTCCAGCACACCCGTGGCCGCGATCGCGTCGCACACGGCCTCGGCCTGCGCCGGCGTGCGCACGCCTCGGAGGTCGAGCGACCGCAGCGCCGGATCGCGCTCGCGCGCCAGGATCAGCGGCAGCGTGACCGTGCCGTCGAGCAGGTCGGTCCCGCGGTGCTTGCCGGTCCGCTCGGCCGGCCCTGACACGTCGAGCACGTCGTCGAGCAGCTGGAACGCCAGCCCGATCCGGCGGCCGAACCGCCCGAGCACCTCGACCGGCGCCGTCCCCTCCATCGCCCCCAGCTCGCAAGCGGCCTGGAACAGCCGCGCGGTCTTCAGATCGCACCGGTGCTCGTAGCGCTCCCGCGAGACGCCGACGTTCCACGCGTCCTCCCGCTGCAGCAGCTCCCCCTCGGCCAGGGCGGACGAGGCATCCGACAGCACCCGCACCGACTCCGGCACGCCGTTGCGCGCGAGCTCGGCGAACGCGCGCGAGAACAGCAGGTCGCCGGTGGCGGTCGCGATCGCGCGGCCCGCGGCGGCGACCACGGTGGGCCGGCCGCGACGCAGCTCGGCGGCGTCGAGCACGTCGTCGTGGACGAGCGTGGCGCTGTGGATCAGCTCGACCGCGACCATCGCGCGCAGGACGCGGTCCGGATGCTCGGGCGACGGGCCGGCGGCCAGCAGCACGAGCAGCGGCCGCAGGCGCTTGCCGCCGGCCGCGATCGTCGCGCTGGCGTGCTCGGCGAGCACCGGCCCGTGCGAGCGGGCGAGCTCCTGGAGGCGATCCTCCAGGTCGTCCATCAGGCCGGGCACGTGCGCCCCGCCCGCCGCGATCACCGCAGCGACGGCCTCTGCACTGGCCATCACGCGACCGTCCCCGAGTGCAGGGCGATGATCCCGCCCGCGGTGAGGATCCAGCGCACGTCGCGCAGCCCGGCGCCGGCGAGCACCGCGCCGAGCTCCTGCGGCCCCGGGAAGCGCTTCACGGAGCTGGGCAGGTACGTGTACGCCTGGTCCTCGCCGGTGACACGACCGAGCAGCGGCACGATGCGATCGAACCAGAGTGAGAAGAAGGTCGACAACGGCGGGCGCCTCGGCGTGGTGATCTCGAGCACCACGACCCGGCCCCCCGGCCGGACCACGCGGACCATCTCGCCGAGGCCACCCGACAGGTCGGAGAAGTTCCGCGCGCCGAAGCCGACCGTCGCCGCGTCGAACTCGCCATCGCGATACGGCAGGGCCAACGCGTTGGCCTGCTCCCACCGCACGGCCGTGCTCTTCTCGCGGGCGCGCGCGAGCATTCCCTCCGAGAAGTCCGACCCGACCACCTCGGCGCCCCGGCCGGCGAGCGCGATCGCGAGGTCGCCGGTGCCGGTCGCCACGTCGAGCGCCCGCGAGCCGGGCCCGACGCGCGCGAGGTCGACCGCCCGCTCGCGCCAGCGGTGGTGCAGGCCCGCCGTCATGACCGAGTTCATGACGTCGTAGACCCCCGCGATGCGGTCGAACATCGCGCGGACCTGCCCCTCTTCGAGGGTGCCGCTACTCAGAGCCTTCGGGCTCACCCTTGAGCTGGCCGAGGAAGTCGACCAACGCCGTCTTCTTCTCCTCCGGCAGCTCGCGATAGGACGGCATTGGCGGCGTCGGGTTCTCGAGCGTGCGCTCGATCGCCGGCGGCGCGAGGATGTTGCCGATGTTGGTCAGCTCCGGCCCGGGCCCGTCGTTGCCGTTCTCGCCGATCTTGTGGCAGGCCAGGCAGCCGGACTGGGCCGCGACCAGCTTGCCCGCCTCGTACTCCGGGGCGACCTTGTACTCGATCTCGTTCGGCGAGCCGGCGTTGGCGCCCAGGTACGTCAGGTACGCCATCGCCGCGATCGTGAAGATGCCCGCCGCTATGGCGATCGGCCGCCGCTCCGGCCGGCGCTCGGGCGAGCGGTCGACGTACGGCAGCAGGATGATCAGGATCATGCAGATCGTCGGGATCCCGATCGTGGCGAGCGGCGTCAGCTCCGGGGGCTTGATGACGCGCAGCAGCTCGAAGAGGAAGAAGAAGTACCACTCTGGCCGCGGGACGTAGGTGGTCGTCGTCGGGTCGGCCTTCGGGCCCAGCTCGGCGCCGAACAGGATCGACAGGAAGCAGATCAGCAGGACGACGATCGCCGCCATGATGCTGTCCTTGGCGACGGCGTAGGGGTAGAACGGCTTCCCCTTGGACTTCAGGATCGAGTACTCGCGGAGGTACGCCTCCTTCTCGGCCTGGTTCATCTCAGACCTCGTCCTCGCGGAGCTTCTCGTCGATGTCGGCCTTCAGCCACGGCGGCGCCGTGGTGCCGAGGCGCGTGACGAGGTAGATGTGCGCGCCGATCATCGCGGCGATCAACCCTGGGATGAGCAGCATGTGGATCGAATAGAAGCGCGACAACGTCGTCGCTCCGAACTCCGCTCCACCGCGGAGGAAGTCACCCAGG